>JARFQY010000314.1 GCA_029287535.1 Filomicrobium sp. | reverse complement strand
CCGGTGACGATTCCCGCCAAGGCGCCGAACTGGTTGATCCGCTTCCACCAAATCGACGCGACCAAAACCGGGAAACCCGCAGATGCCGTCAGCGCCAACGCCCAGAGTAGCAATTTGAGGGGATCGCCATTGGCCAGAACGGCGATAAAGCCGCCGAAGCCAACGACGAGGACGACCAAAAACCGGACTGTACCAAGGCGGACCGGCGTCGGCGGTGGTTGCCAGTTCAAGCCGCTAACGATGTCTTCAGAAAGCATAGCCGCGAGGGTCAGCGCGGCTGCACTGGCCGCGGCAAACGCAGCGGCGACGATCCCTGCGGCCGCCAGGAATGCAAAGACGTCCGGCAGACCAGCAGCATGGGGAAGGGCCAGGACAATGCTGTCGCGATCAAAGGCAATGTCGCCAACCGCGAGTTTATTGCCCCTGGTCGACATCTCCGCCAGCCGCAAACCGATCAGGTCTCGCAGCCAATCTGGAGGAGCGGCGATCGACGCCCCGGCGGCCTGCATGAGATAATGGCGCATGAACACAGCGATCGTGACCGCTGTCAGCATGAGGGTGCCAAAAAAGAAACAAGCCCAGCCCAGCGCTTTGCGCGCTTCATAGACGCCAGGTGTCGTTGCAACGCGCGGGAGCACCCACGGCGCGGCGGCAACACCCATCATCGTTGTCAGCGTTGCGAGAGTGTAGGCCAAGGGGCCGACCGCGCCGAACGGCTCATAGAACCGCTTCGCGACCGCCTGCATGCCATCGAAGGGGAGTTCGAAACCGAGCGGGGATTGAAGAACGATCGGCATCGCGGCAATCACTTCCGAACGACCGACGGCTCTCACGAGCGGACCATGACTCAACTGCGGGAGTGGCAGGTAGCCCAGCAAGACCGCAACGATACCGACCGGGACCACCAAAGCGAGTAGGGCGGCAACGCCGGTGGCGGCGCTCGACCAGGTCAGCGCGCGCATGCCGCCAAAAACCAGGCCGCCAATTACGGCCAGGACCATTACCGCGGTGGCAGCCGCCGGGCCTGCCCCCAACAGCCAGTTGACCGCCTTGGCACCGATGGTCAGTTCGGCAGAAAGCATCAAAAGCGTGGGTACCGCCAGCAACGCCGCAGAAACAACGCGAACGTTGCGGCTATCAAAGCGGCGTCCCAGGTAGGTCGGCAACGTGTAAGCCCCAAACTTGCGAAGGAAGGGTGCCAACAAGACCGCCATGATCACGTACCCGGCAACGCCACCAGCCAAGATCCAAATGGCGTCGAAACCAATGATGAAAAATGCACCCGTAAGACAAGCAATACCTGTGGCACCCAGCGTTGAAGTTGCCAGGCTCAGGCCGCAGTAGACAGCAGGGACGCGGCGGCCCGCCGCAAAGAACTCAAGCGGCTCACGCGTCGTGCTGGCGACGGCGATCAACAAGAAAGCGCACAGTGCGCCTGCCAGCATCGCGCCGCTCAGCACATCTTGCGCCGCGCCCATCTGCTCGAACATCAACAGGATCAGGACGAGCGAGACGAATCCGCTAGTGAAGATCCCAAAAAAGATGCCGAGGCGGGGATTGATGAACCGACCTCGCGGCGTAAAGGTCATGTGATCGCGGGACCCCTATGACAGCCAGGAGCGGTGACGGCTCCTTGCGCGGGAACATGACGAAGCTCGCCGGATACCGGCAAAGGGCGTAGCGGCATGGCGGCATCCTGGTTTCGGCTCGGTTATTCTAGTTGTCCTCATGGGCTCCATGCCAATGGTCGATTGCATCCTGGCGGTTGACGAACCCACCTACTGTGATGATTGCAATCAGAAACAAACCATGGGCCGACAACAAGTAGCCCAACGGAAATCCGATAAACTTGTTGTGGTTAAGACCGTCCGCGTACAGCGGCAAAACGATAAGCACGATCAGAAACGGGAGCAGGCTGGCAATCATTTGCCACTTGGTGTGTCGCCAATAGGGTTTACGTTCTTTACGTTCGATCATGACCGGCTCCTGAACGTTGCTATTTTGGGCCGCGCTGCGGGTGGAGGTCCGCGGCGGCCTTCGAATTCATGGATAATGAAGCCCCAAAGAATGGCGAACTTGCCACATGGTGCAGCTTGTTGCTTAAATCGTGATCTGTGTCGGTTGTAAGACGCGCGAACCGCACTCCCGGTCATTGCGAGCCATACCGATTCGGTATTCTGCTTCGCAAATCCGGGCCCGTTCAAGAATTATAAGCTTCCAGGGAGGCGTTTCATGGCGGTTTACCGCATTACTATTGTGGATGATCATCCACTCTTCCGAGGAGCTTTGAACCAGGCTCTGAGTGCCTCCATGGATGCGGACTTTCAGGAGGCGGGATCACTTGATGAGTTAAATGAGCAGCTTAGCCAGAAAAAGGACGTCGATCTGGTGCTGCTTGATCTGAACATGCCGGGGGTCCAGGGCCTCTCGGGCCTGATGTTTCTGCGTGCTCAGTACCCGGAAGTTCCAGTCGTTGTGTGTTCGGCCAATGAGGATCCCGGCACGATCCGGCGTTGCATCGAATTCGGCGCCTCCGGTTACATCCCAAAATCACAGCCAATCGAGCACATCCGGGAAGCGGTCGCGAAGGTCCTTGGCGGCGAGGTTTGGACGCCTCCCGACGTCGATTTGAGTGGTTCGATGGACGAAGAGACCTCCGACATGCTGGGACGGCTATCGACACTGACGCCGCAACAGGTCCGGGTCTTGATGATGCTGGGTGAAGGCCTGCTCAACAAGCAAATCGCCTACAAGCTCTCGGTGTCAGAGGCGACGATCAAAGCGCATGTTTCAGCCATCTTGCAGAAACTTGGTGTGGATAGCCGCACACAGGCCGTGATCGCCGTCAACAAAATTGACAATCGGGACTGGCAGAACGCCTCGGGTTAAGGGTCGCGGCGCCTTCCGGGACCAGCCCGGGGACGCTTATTCTGCTGCGCTCCTGTGGCTTTGCAGCAGGCGTGTCATGAGGGCGCGCAAGGCGGCTGCCTTAAGGGGTTTGCGCAACAATCCGACATCGGCATCCCGGATCAGGCGTTCCACTTCGGGGGTGTGGTCGGCTGTGATGATGATCGCCGGCAGCGAAACGCACAGTTCCTCGCGCAGCGCCCGGATTGCTTCCAGCCCTGTTCCCAGGTCGAGATGGTAGTCGGCGAGGATGATATCAGGGCAACCGCCGGGTCCTTTCACCGTACGCAGCGCTTCGACAATGCTCGGAGCGGTTCGGACATCACACTTCCATCCAGTCAGAAGGGTCTCCATTCCGGCAAGGACAGCGGGCTCGTTATCAATGCAAAGGACCGGAAGCCCAGCCAGCGTTCCCGCGGGGGGGCGGGCGATGGACACCGGTGCCGGATCGGTGCTCAGCGCTTCGCTGCGTGGCGTTACGACCGCGAAGGCCGAGCCTCTTCCGGCTTGTGACTTGAGCTCAATGCGATGGCGAAGGATCCGGCAGATGCGCTCCACGATCGACAGGCCGAGACCAAGACCGGCGACCGTGCTACCGGCGCCCTCAAGACGCTGGAACTCTCGGAAGATCAATTGGCGCTGATCCTCGGGGATCCCTGGTCCGGTATCCAGCACCTGAATGACCACGTCGTCGCCTCTGCGGCGGGCGCCGAGGACGACCTTGCCGCTGCGCGTGTATTTGATGGCGTTGGAAACAAAGTTCTGCAAGACGCGGCGAAGCAATCGGCGGTCGGACCGCACCCAGAGCGAGGTTGGCACGATCGTGAGCTTCAGGCCCCGTTCTTGCGCGGCTGGCGCGAAATCGACGCTAAGGCCATCAAATAACTCAGCCAGTGAAACCGGCTCGATATCGACGCTGAGCCGGCCCGCATCCATGCGGGAGATATCGATCAACGCGGAGAAGATTTCTTCGACGGCGTTCAAGGATGCGTCGACGTTGCCGATGAGCTCGGTTGATGTGCCGTCCAACGGACGCTCCATCAAGCTTGTTGCGTATAGTCGAGCGGCGTTGAGAGGCTGAAGAACGTCGTGACTGGCGGCGGCGAGAAAGCGAGTCTTGTCGAGGTTGGCCTCGTCGGCCTTGGATTTGGCCTTCTCCAACGCCGCATTGAGATCGAGCAATTCGGCCGTGCGCTCGCGGACCCGTCGTTCCAGGGTCTCGTTGGCACGTGCCAGCGCGGAAGCGGCCGCCATCCGGTCGGTGATATCGGAGAACGTCGTGACAATGCCACCTTGCGGCATGGGACTGGTGCGCACCTCAAGAATGCGATCACCGTTTGAGAGCTTCTCCTGAAAAGTCTCCTTTGTGACCGCCAGTCGAAGCAGTCGATCGGCAACCTGCTCCTCGGGATCGCCGGGGCCAAAATCGCCGCGTTCGGCCAGTGCTTTCAAAATGCGGTCGAGTGGAGCACCAATGCGGGCGAGTTCCGGCGGCACGTCCAATATCTTGCGGAACTGCCGGTTCCAGCAAATCAAACGCATATCGGTGTCAAAAACGCTGAGACCGTGTCGGACCTGATCAAGCGCCGACTGCAGCAGATCTCGATTGTATTGCAGCGCTTCAGAGGCATCATCGAGCAGCTGCATGGCGTTCTTGCCGGTCATGTTCTCCCGGCGCAGCAGCAAGGACAGCACGAGCCGCGACGATGCCGCGCCGATCGAACTCGCCAGCAGATGCTCCGCAAAGCGTACGAGTTGCAGATCGGCTTCACTGTGAACATTGAGTTTGACACCCCGGCTCGAGGCGTATTCGGCGAAGGAACGCTTGGCACGTTCACGGCCAAGGTACCGGGCCACCGTTTCCTGCAAGTCGCCGACGGTGATGGACGAGCGCCACAGCCTTTGGGTCGGCTGCGGTATCGGGCCAGGACGATCGTCGTCGACGAAGACATGTGCCTGCAAGCGCTCAATGGGTGCCGGCATTTGGAGCAAGGAGACCGCGACATACGTGGCGGTATTCAGTCCGATACTCCAAATCACTCCATGGGTGAGCGGTTCGAAATAGAGGAAGAACAGCGCCTCGGGCCGCAGCAAGGTAATGCCGAATGGTCCGTTGGCAACGATGTCGCCTGGCAGCCAGCCGGCCTTAACGATCCAGGGTAGAAGGAGCGTGTAGCCCCATACGACAAAGCCCACGAATATGCCTGCCAACGTGCCGCGTGCCGTCCCTTTGTTCCAGAAGAGACCCAGAAAGAAGGCGGGGGCCAATTGCGCCGTCGCGGCGAAGGAAATCAGTCCGATCGTCGAGAGTATCTGGGCGTCACCGAGGGCAACGAAGACGAAATAGGCGAGCAGCAATACGACGACGATTGCAACGCGGCGGATCACCAGCAGCAGACCCGCCATGTCCTCTTGGGCGACGTGTTCGGCCACCTGGTTGCGCAACAGCAGCGGTACGACGACACCATTCGACACCATGATCGCAAGCGCGATGGCCTCGACAATCACCATGGCCGTCGCCGCCGACAATCCCCCAATGAAGGCGATCATGGACATCCACTTGACGCCGTCGGCGACCGGAAGGCTGATGACGAACATGTCCGGGTCGACATCGCCTTCCGGGAAAGTCAACAGGCCAGCCACTGCAATAGGAACGACCAGAAGGTTGATGAGAACCAGATAAAGCGGGAAGAGCCATGCGGCGCGGCGCAGTTCGGTTTGCGAGTTGTTTTCGACGACGGCCACATGGAACTGTCGTGGCAAAAGGATCGCGCATACGAAACTCAAAAAGGTCACGGTCAGCCAGGTGCCGCCGTGGAAGGGGCTTGAGAAGACCTCGGCGACAGCCGGCGTTGAGGCTGCCTGCGAATAGAGCGCGGCGGGACCACCGCTCCACGTCAGCACAACAAACAAGCCGACAGCCAGAAAGGCCATCAGCTTGACGACCGACTCGGCGGCAATCGCAAGCATCAGGCCTTCTTGATGCTCGGTGGCATCGACGTGGCGTGTTCCGAAGAGAATCGTAAAGATCGCGAGGGCGATCGTGATCAGGAAAGCGGTGTCCGCAAAACCGAGACGCGGCAGCTCTATGGGGACAAGCTGCCCGCCGGCCAAGATAACCTCAATCGACGCGGAGACGGCCTTCAGCTGTAGGGCGAGGTAGGGGAGGATGGCGACGATCATCACCACTGTAACCAGTGCCGCCACCGGCTGGCTCTTGCCATAGCGGGCGGCAAGAAAATCAGCGATGGATGAAGTGTTCTGCCCTTTGGCCAGCCGAACAATCCGCGAAAGCAGCGGCAGTCCGAGGGTGAACATCAAAATCGGACCAAGATAGACGGGGATGAAGTCGTAGCCTGTCCCGGCGGCCAGTCCGACACTGCCGAAAAACGTCCACGAGCTGCAGTAGGTCGCCAACGACAGCGCGTAGATGAGAGGCCGTCCTCTGGACGTGCCAACCGTCAGCATGCGGTCGCCAAGCCAAGCCAGGACGAATAGTGCGCTGACGTAAGCGAGCGCGATCAGGATAATTGTGGTGCCGTCGAACATTCCGTGGCGAGCTGGGAAGCGGACCGTCCACCAACCTACTGCGACACAATAGGACTTTCAATCGCGAGTTGGAACAATCGCTAAGCTGCTTGTAACGCCTGCCTGTCCGGACTCTTGTATACAATTAAGCGTCCGGGTCGCGGCCACACGCTCGGGCAGCACCCCGACGCGGCCGTTGTCCTAGGTGGCGCTATCGGTTTTTGGAGGTATGACAACCTCGTCGTCAGGATTCTGCCCTTTATCCCTTGCCTGGCCGGACGGGCTTTCCAACACGGGCTCGGTTGGCAGGTCGGGAATTGGAGCGGCAAAACCCCACGCCTCAAGGAAGGCCGACATCAAATACTGGTAGCGACCCTCGAGTGTCGCCCTTGTCCATTGGTCAACATGGCGAATCTGCTCCGTGAGCAAGAGTTCGTGGCGTGCGGCACCGGAAAAGTAACGGTCCTTCTTTTCACGAAAGTCAGCCTGGCCGGCCGCGTTATTGCGACCGCCTTCGAGCAGGACCAAGTTCCCGATGCAGTTGGCCATGGCCCGGCGGTACCGGATTTGGCCGAATTCCGGACGCCAACCGCTCGATTTGGCCAAAGTCTCTCCGTTGGGAAGAACGTGCTCGAGCGTCAGCATGTTCTGATCCACAAATGTCGTTTCAGTGAGATGCAGATAATCGGAGAGCGGGCGGCGGGACAGGTGCGCATCGAGACGCAGCAAAATAACCTTGTCGGCGCCATTGGCCGCGTCCTTCAGTTTCAAAGCAGCCTTACGCGTGGCAGCAGCCTGGCGTTGCTCGCCAAGAAGGAACAGCACATCGGGCTCCGGGAAGGTCTCGCTTTTCCAAATCTGATCGATGATTTGACGATAGGCGGCGCGCCGGTCGTCGGCTGCTTCACGCGTCAATACCAGCACGTGCGCGAAGCGGTCGAGAGCCCGCAGGAACTCGCATAAGCGTTGCTCGTCATCCTTGAGCCGGGCCAGTGCCAGCATGGCCGGGGCCACCCATTCGGTATCGCAAAAGCGCTCGAGGACTCTCAGCCCGTCCAGCAAACTCCAGACCTCCAGCGAGTGCGCTTCTCGGGGCCAATCGCCGCGCGAAACAAGGTAGGCCTCCGCCATCGGTTCAAAAACACTGTTGGCAAAGCGAGCAGGACCTCCTTCGCGTGCCACAACACGGCGCAGCAGACTGATCATGCGATCGCTGCGCGCCCATTTCTGAGCTAAAGCCAGATGCGTGAAAAAGGTCTTGTCCTGGCGACGCCCCTTCTTTTGAGGCTCGCGATACCGCGACATCTGCGCGATGATGGTTTCATAGCGACGGCGCTGGCTCACCGCGAGCGGGCCGACCACCTCGGCGAGAACAATGTCCTCGTCGCTCAGGGGCTGACCAGGTTTGTTGATTGAAAGAAACAGGCGATAGGCATAGTCAATATCCGGCGCCCAAAGAACGAGCGCACGACACCGGTCCAACAGGAATGTCGCTATCTCCAACCGGCGGGCGACGCTATAGCTCTTAATGCGCTTGGAAAAGAATGCTCGCACCGCCTCCATGCGCCGCTGCGCCTCGTTGACCGGCTTCATGTCAGCCTTGCCTCGCGGCAAACGCGTCGCCCCCCGCCGTTGAATGGCACGCTGGAGGAAGCGAGCATCGTCGGCTCGCGGCTGCACATGAAAGACGTCGAACTCGAAAGGTTCCGCCTGAGTCAGAATAGCAACGTGAGTGTGTAGGTGATGCTTGTTAGCCGCGGCGACCTGATCGCGTAACACGCTGATTAGAATCGTTAGCGTAATGAGCCTTTGCTGACCGTCCACGACGAGGGCGCTGCGAATGCTGGAATCAGGCTCGTCCGAATCCACGAACAACATCGTGCCAAGAAAATACGGCAGCGGCTCCGGACTCTGATTGGCGATATCGCAAGCAGCCACGATGTCATCGAGCAGACGCTGTGCATGCTGCTCACTCCAGGAGTAGTCTCTCTGGAATGCAGGTATCTCGTAGAGGTGGAGGCCGCTCAGCAGATCGCCGATGCAAACATCGTCCGAGCGCAGGTGATTGGTCATAACCGGATGGAAAACACAGGCAGCTTGCTTTTAGACTACAAGGTATGAGCGGTGCGGCTCTGTCAAGAAGCCACAATGCCCTTCTCACGCCAGATGCAGGATTCTGTTTCGTCACACTGGGCCGTGAGCGCCCCCGTTTCCGGTGTCTGTGGATGTCAGACTACGGGCGCATCGATGCGTGCTGTTTCGAGGTTAAGTCGCCATATGTGGTTGAGCAGTGACACCAGTTTGGCCTCTCTCCGGCGGATTTCGCCGGCCCGCCATTCGTCATTGGCGAGAACGTCGGCGGTAATCAAAAGCAGGCCTTTGTCCGATCTGGCTTGGTTGTAGATCTCCTTCTTGCGCGCGTATTCATCGTTGCGGGCGCGATCGTTATGGCCATGGCTGACCAACACCAGATTGCCGAGACTCGACGTCAAGGCGATGCGCTGTTCACTGTCAGGGAACCACTCGCGCCAAAGGCTTGTCGATTTCGGACGCTGAGGAAGAATGTGCTCGACCGTATAATCGACGGGATCGGCGTGCAGTGCATCAGATTGGAATTCGTCATTGAGACGCAGGAGCAGAGCCTTACAGGCTTGAACGTTGCGCACATGCAGGTCTCTCAGGTTATAGGAGATCGTTCGCACCTCTTCACGGCTCGGTTCATAAAGCTCCGACGGCGCGGGTAGAGTTTCGGCAGAGAGAGCGGCCGCTATCCTGGCAAAGCGCGTCTGCCTTTTGCTCGATCCCAGACAAACGAGACGCATGAGAAAGGCGGCGCGTTCAATCTCCTCCAAGTATGACCGCGCCTGGGTCTGATCGGTCACACGGCTCAGGATGTGCAAGGCCGCGGGCACCCACTCGCGGCCCTTTAGCCGCTGGAGACTGACCAACGGCCGGCGCAATTCTTCCGGTGCTGGTGATGAAGGATTGCCCGCCGAGAGGATCAGAGCGTAAGCGGAAGCGAGCGGCTGGAAGACATCAACAAGGAAGGCTTGCGCACCGCCAGATGCCCGGACCAGATTGCGCACACCCGCGATTACCTGCTGACGGCCGTATCCGAACGCCGTGCGGAGATGGCTGAAGAAATTCTCCATCTCGTCGCCCAATCGCTGCTCGACATCGCTCCAGATCCGAAGGGCCTGCCCGCGGAATGGGGGATCGACCGCCCTTAGAATCTCGGCCTTGAGGATGTCCTTGCGCTGCAAGGGGCGGCCGCGGTCGTTCAGAACCATGAAAATTCGGTGTGCGCGGTCGATATCAGACGTGATCACAACGACGAAATGACATCGGTCGCAGATGTAGTTCGCCAGTGTGGCGCGCTGCTCGACCGTGAATTGTGCGAGCTCCAGGAGCAGCCTGTCACGAGCGTCCAAGACCGCGCGTTGACCGACGCCGTAATCATGCGAGATATCGGGACCAGCACGTGCGCAACTGCCTTGATCTTGTACGTAGGTGGCGAAAAAATCCCGGTCGGAACCGGAGAGTTCCAAGCGGGATGTCTTGCCAGGCTGGCCCTGGACGGTGCGGACGAGACCGTCAAGTCGTTGTGCCGCGTCGGTCGTCGGCAGAGGCTCAAGATCGCGCAACGCGCTGGCTAGAATGGTCAGCGTCACCATGCGCTGCTGGCCATCGACGATTTCGAGCTGGTGCACCAATTCTCCGGATCGGCCGGTAACCGGATTGCCCAATAGCAAGATGGCGCCGAGGAAGTAATCCGACTCTATCGGCTGGCCCTCATCGAGACCGGCGGCGTATGCGACGTCGTCGAGAAGCCGGGCGGCTTCGTCCACGCTCCAAGAATACGGTCGCTGATAGATCGGCACGGAGAACTCATGGGGATCCGCGAAAAGCTGTCCGACAGACATCGAGGCAGTTGGTAGTGGTTGAAACATACGCACCCATCCTAGGATAAGGCTCCCAACTCAGAACGCGCTTGCTGCGCTCGCTCGTTCCTCTACGTTCGACTGCACCGCAGGAAGATGCCCTGGACCACCTGGATTGCGAACTGATAACGATTGATCATATGCGTTCGACACTCCAGAAAATCGATAGACGCTCACGAACTCTTGGAACTCATCTTGTGTATCTGTGACCGTTTCGACACTGAACATCCTCTGCGCGGACCCATCCTGCGCCATCCACTCGTTTCAAGCGCCAGTTCATGGAAGGCTATTGGATTGAAACATGAAGAAACGAGGCAATCGGCGACTGAATAGTGCAGTATGGCTAGGCCGCCGGTGGCTGAACGAATAACATGCATAGGCATCTCGTGACTCCAACACACGCCGTACCAGCGACGCAAGCCTACAAGATCATCGACGCTTCCGAATGGGCAGCGGCGACCGCTGCCGGCCACTACAAGGGGTCGGCGGATGACCTGCGTGATGGCTTCATCCATCTGTCTACCGGGGCACAGCTGGCAGGCACGGCGGCAAAGTTCTTCCAGGGTCAACGCGACCTGCTGCTTGTCGAATTCCGCTCGGAGGACCTTGGGCCGGAGCTGGTCTGGGAACCCTCGCGTGGCGGCGAGCTCTTTCCACACCTTTACGCAGACCTTCCGGCAAACAAAGCTCTGAGCGTGCGCGCTCTCACATTGGATGAGAACGGGGTACCGATCATCCCCGAGGGGCTCTCGTGATGCTCAATAATCTGTTCAAGTTGGCACAGCCCATGCTGATGGCGCTGCCGCCCGAGGATGCACACGAAATGGCGTTGCGGACACTCGAATTAGGTCTTCACGCCACAGATGAGAGCGGCGACCGCGTCCTTCATCAAACACTGTTCGGGCTTGATTTCGCAAACCCCGTCGGTGTGGCCGCCGGTTTTGACAAAGATGCCCGCGTACCTGATGCACTGCTGGCGCTCGGCTGCGGTTTTTCCGAGATTGGCACGGTGACGCCGCGACCGCAGCCCGGCAATCCAACGCCGCGGGTGTTCCGGCTCATCAAGGAGCGGGCGGTCATCAACAGGCTCGGTTTTAACAACGGGGGACATGAGGCGGCATTACGCCGGCTGGAGGCGCGTGGCAGGGCCGGCGGAATTGTCGGCGTCAACATCGGCGCGAACAGGGAAACCGATGATCGCATCGCGGACTACGTAAAAGGGCTGGAGACGTTCAACAGTGTTGCAAGCTACTTCGTCGTCAACATCTCCTCACCGAATACGCCGGGGCTGCGCGACCTGCAGGCACCCGAAGCCCTGAACGAGTTATTTGGACAACTCATGCAGGCACGAGCGCGGCTGGCTGAAAAAGGCGAACCGGAACGACCGATCATCGTCAAGATCGCGCCGGATATCGCCGAGGCGGACATTCCGGCTCTTTGCGATCGGGTGATCGCGCACAAGGTCGACGGAATCGCGGTTTCGAATACGACGACGACACGCCCCGGTGTTACGGGCTCAGCGACAAGGCAAGCTGGCGGTCTTTCGGGACGGCCATTATTCAAGCGGTCGACAGGGATGCTTGCGCGGATTTTTGTCGAGACCAAGGGGCAAGTTCCACTGATTGGAATCGGTGGCATCGACAGCGGTGAGACGGCGCTGTCGAAGATCGAAGCCGGCGCTCGATTGATACAGCTCTATACCGGATTGATTTACGAAGGCTGGGGCTTGATCCCGCGCATCAAGCAACGGTTAAGCGAAGCCTGCCAAGAGGCCGGAGCCGCCTCAATCGCGGAGTTGAGTGGAGCTAGGGCCGAATACTGGGCCGGGCAACCCCTCGACTGAGGAATAGGCCGTGATCGATCGCCTGTCAGGCGCTTCGACGACCGCTTAAGACTCTTTGTCACCTTTCGGTTGCTTGTTGCTCAGAACGCCGAAGAAGCGGGCAACCAGCCAAATTGGCACAACGACGAGAGCGCCGAGCACTATGTAGCCGAGAATATTCTCGAAGACTCCGAAGCCCAGATCGTACAGACGCCTCGCCAGAATATCGAGATGGTAGAACAGGTTTTGGGGCGTGATACCGAGCGCGGAGAGGACAATACCAACCACGAGCGATATCAGCACAAGGCGAATGAGGACACCGAGCGGGTTGCCACCCAGCAATGTATTACGATCCATGGTTTGAGCTTTCGTCCAGACCTATTTCATCAGTTTGCGCGTACTTGCCAACCAGCGGCCCATGTGGTGCTGAGCGCTGCCGGGCTTTAGCATGAAGGCTTGAACAAGGCGAGCTTTGGACGAACCGCATTGGACGCTCTAATTGGGTCATGACGTCACGCATGCCAAAAAACAACGCTCCTCGTAAGGCGGCTGCATCGCCAGCCGGCAAGCGCAAACCCGCCAGAGCCAAGCGTTCGGCACCCGACGAGCCGTCGCAGCCACTTCTGCCAGCTCGGTTCGCCGATTGGTTTGCGTCACGCGGATGGCAGCCACGGGCACACCAGACCGCGCTGCTGGAACGCGCGAAATCGCGGACATCCACGTTACTCATCGCGCCGACGGGAGCAGGCAAGACACTCGCCGGATTTCTTCCAAGCCTGGTCGATCTTTGCAAACACAAGAAAAGCGAACTCAAGGGTGCTGGCCTCCATACGCTCTATATTTCACCGCTGAAGGCTCTGAGCGTCGACGTCGCGCGCAACCTGCAGACGCCCATCCGCGAAATGGGCCTGAAGATCAAGGCGGAGACGCGGACGGGAGATACGCCGGTCAGCAAACGAACGCGGCAGCGAAGCAAGCCGCCCGAAATCCTGCTGACGACACCCGAACAGATCGCATTGCTGCTGGCGCACCCGGACGCACCATTCCTGTTCGCCGACCTGCGGACTGTGATCCTCGACGAGCTGCACGCGATCTCAGGCTCAAAGCGCGGCGACCTTTTGTGCCTTGATCTGGCAAGACTGCGTAAGCATGCGCCCGAGTTGATGACAATCGGGCTGTCGGCAACCGTCGCACGGCCGAGCGAACTGCGCGCCTACCTCATCGCGCAGGATGCCCCCGATGAGCGCCTCGTACTCGCCGATGTCGTTGCTGCTCGAGGTGGAGCCGAACCGGAAATCAAAATTCTCGAAGATGATGAACCGGCGCCGTGGTCTGGCCATTCCGCGCGCTATGCGATGCCGGCCGTCTACGAGGCAATCAAGCGGCACAGCCTGACGCTCATCTTCGTCAATACGCGGATGCAGGCGGAGCTCGTATTCCAAGAACTCTGGGATCTCAACGATGACGCGTTGCGGATTGCGCTGCACCATGGATCGCTGGATGTCGGGCAACGGCGCAAGGTGGAAGCGGCGATGGCCGAAGGCCACCTTGACGCGGTTGTCGCCACCTCGACGCTCGATCTCGGAATTGACTGGGGAGATGTTGACCTTGTTGTCCATGTCGGTGCGCCGAAGGGTTCAAGCCGCTTGCTGCAGCGGATCGGTCGATCGAACCACCGACTGGAGGAACCAAGCCGCGCCCTGCTCGTCCCCGGAAACCGGTTTGAAGTTCTTGAGTGCCGCGCGGCGCATGAGGCGGCGTGTGCCGGGGTGCAAGATGTCGCCTTATCGCGAAGCGGCGCGCTTGATGTGCTGGCGCAGCACATTCTCGGCGTTGCGTGCCAGGCACCGTTCGATCCCGACGACCTGTTTCACGAGGTGCGATCGGCAGCGCCCTACTGCACACTCGACCGTGCAACATTCGACCGGGTGGTGACGTTCGTGGCAACCGGCGGTTACGCGCTACAGGCCTACGAGAAATTCGCGAGGCTAAGGCCGGAACCGGACGGACGCCTGCGCGTGGCCAACGGGCGGGTGGCGCAGTCCTACCGGATGAACGCTGGAACGATTGTCGAGAGCCCGTTGATCAAAGTACGGCTGGTCGGGCGCCGGGGCAGAGCACCAAGCGGGGCACGGGCAAATACCGCACGGCCGCTGATGGGCGGGCGCGTTCTTGGCGAGCTCGAAGAGTACTTCATTGAACAGCTGACGCCGGGGCAGGCGTTTGTTTTCGCTGGCGAGGTGCTGCGCTTTGAAGGCTTGAAGGACACTGAAGCCTTCGCATCCCGGGCAACCGCCCATGATCCGATCGTGCCCAGTTACAACGGCGGCAAATTCCCGCTGTCGACGCACCTGGCCGAACGCGTCCGGGCGATACTGCATGACCGCCGGGCATGGCGGCACCTGCCGACGCCGGTATCGGATTGGCTGGCTTTGCAGGACGAGCGATCCAGCATCCCGAAGGCGGCCGAGGTCCTGGTCGAGACCTTTCCGAGATCGGGGCGCCATCACCTCGTCGCCTATCCCTTTGAAGGACGACTGGCGCATCAGACTTTGGGGATGCTGTTAACGCGCCGACTGGAACGCGCCGGAGCCATGCCGATGGGCTTTGTCGCCAACGATTATGGATTGTCAATCTGGGGGCGGCGTGACATTTCGGAGATGATTGATCAAGGACGCGTTGTCCTGGACCGGCTGTTCGAAGAAGACATGCTGGGCGACGACCTTGAGGCATGGCTTTCCGAATCCTCTCTGATGAAGCGCACGTTTCGTTATTGTGCTGTTATTGCCGGGCTCATCGAACGTCGCCATCCCGGCAAGGAAAAATCCGGACGCCAGGTGACCATGTCCACCGATCTGATCTATGACGTCCTCATGCGCCATGATCCGGGCCACATCCTGATCGAGGCAGCGCGCGCGGATGCGGCGACCGGCCTGTTGGACATTGCCCGGCTCGGCGACTTTTTGAAGCGTATCCGCGGGTCCATCCGACATGTGGCTTTGGATCGAGTATCGCCATTGTCTGTTCCCATCCTTCTTGAGATCGGACGGGAGTCGGTCGGGCAACAGGGTCGGGAAGGCCTGCTCAGGGAAGCAGCAGAGGACCTGATCCGCGATGCAATGAGCTAAACAATGCTAAAGGTCAGAGGAATTTGACGTGGATCGTAGGTCCATCACCCGTGCACGGGCTCGCCCGACACAGTAGGATGGCACCAGAAATTCGATCGGAGGCGAAGAGATTTGCCCATGCTTCAAATGAAACCGGAAAGCTCCGGTGCTCACGACTTCAAGATGCAGAATATTTCGCTATGCGGAAAGGCGTTCGTTGCCGATAGGTCCGGCGCGCTCTATTGGCCGTCCGAAGAGGCGCTGATCATCGCCGACCTGCACCTGGAAAAGGGGTCCTCGTACGCAGCGCAGGGGCAGCTGTTGCCACCCTATGACACGCGCGAAACACTCAGGCGCTTGGCTGAAGCGATTGACCGGTTCGACGCGAAGACAGTGATCGCGTTGGGAGATAGTTTCCACGACCGGGAAGCTGCCGAAAGGATGGAGTCGCGTGATGCGGAAGCGCTGCGCATCATGCAAAACGCCTGCGAATGGATCTGGGTGACGGGAAACCACGATCCGCAAATCGCGCAATGGCTCGGCGGGTACGTCATTGATAGCCTTACCGTGGAAGGGATCACGTTGCGCCATGAACCTCGCGGGGCCTGGACAACGCACGAGATCGCCGGACATTTGCACCCGGCGGCAAAAATCTCGCGCGACGGCTACACCCTGCGGCGCCCCTGCTTTATCGGCAACGGACAACGCCTCGTTGTGCCGGCGTTCGGAACCTACACCGGCGGACTCAACGTGCTTGATGAGGCCTTCGATCCGCTGTTCGGAGGGCAGGCCTTTGCGGTCTGGATGATGGGCCAAGAAGGCCTCTATCCGGTTGCCACACGACTGCTGCGGGGAGATTGATTTCCGCGCCGCGAGCTCAAATCCTGAGCCCGCTGTTAGCTCGACCCGCGATTGAAAATGGCGGAAGCGGCCAGGCCGGAGCAAACCGCCAGGATGACCGCAAAGAGTCCGTAGAGCGCTGGATGATCGAACGCGAAGGAATAAAGAAACGCTTCGATACCTTGGCGTTCAAGCTGCACGGTTGTGGTCTTCTCGGCAATGAGTTCGGCGTCGCGGAATAGATAGGTCCGCGCCGTGACCGGGCCGATGGGGACATTCGCCGGCAAGTGGATCGATGTGCGAAACAACGACCTGCCAATGAACACAACGCCGGTGGAGTTCTTTTGGTAGAGGCCCTCTTCGGCCTTCAGCCGGACCACCGCCTGGCGGAACTTCTGCAGTTCCTCTTCCGACATCTTGGATGCTTCGCCGGGCTCTGGCTCCATATGCACATGGCCGAAGCCAATCTCGTGTTCGTTGAAGACCCGCGGTGTCGAGATTTCCGCAATCGGCCGCGTCGATGAAATCGTGTAGTAGCTCGGCACACTGGCGAACTCGACGGCTTGAGTGTTGACCCAAAGGCCGGCAACGTTCGACTTGCGGCGGCTGATCAACGGCGTGTTCACGCCCTCCAGGACAACGATAACGTCATAGAGGCCTTGTTCCGCGGAGGCTTGCAGTGACTTGTGGACGGCGCCGAAGACGACAATTCTCTGGCCACTGAAGCCCGCCGTTATCGCGACCGACTTGGCTGAAACATCGACCTCTACGCTCTCTTGAAACTCCGGATTGCGGAACGGCTTTTCGGCGAGGGCGGCGCGGTGACGCTCTTCAGCAGCGGCGTCCGGCTGCGACGACGTCTCCATGTCCTTCACGACGGCTGAAGGGGGCGCCAAACCAAGCTCACGCAGTATAGCTGTCTGGGAATCCTGCCCCATTCCGACATTGAAAATCCAGATCAGGATGACAACGACCGCAGCGCCAAGCGCAAAGGCCGCATTGCGGCTGGTTAGCGCGGCCCTTACATGGTGCGGCTTGATGGCACGGACATTCCGGTTGGCGTCGGCGAGCCGGCGGCGAAACTTCTCAGAGAACTGGTTCTGGCCGGCCATTTAGTGACCTCCCACAACGGTTGTGATCGAGAAGAGCTCGCTCGGCATAACGACCAGGTCCCACGCCACGCGAAGGCACACCAACAATACGAGGCCAGCAAGCAGAAAGCGCAGTTGTTCGCCTTTCAGCTTCTCACCAGCGACCGCCCCGAACTGCGCGCCTATCACGCCTCCGACCATCAAGATCAAAGCGAGGACGATATCGACCGAATGGTTTTGTACCGAATGAAAGATCGTCGTTGCCGCAGTGACGAACAGAATTTGAAACAATGACGTGCCAACGACAACATTGGTCGGGACGCGCAGCAGATAGATCATTGCGGGCACGATGATGAAACCGCCACCCACGCCCATAATGGCTCCAAGAAAACCAACAAAAGCACCCAACAGGAGCGGCGGAATGGCGCTGATATAGAGTTTCGATCGATGGAAACGCATTTTGAAGGGCAGCCCATGGATCCAGCTGTGCTGGCCTGGCCGCCGCGCCGAGGGTGCCTGACCGGAGCGGGTCTTGCGTATCGTGTTCAAACTTTCGATCATCATCAGCGTTCCGATAGCGCCGAGGAAGATCATGTATGCCAGCGAAACAAAGAGCTCGAACTGCCCCATCTGGCGCAGTTCCTTGACGATTTGGACGCCGACGAAGGACCCGACGATACCGCCGATCAACAAGACCAGCCCCATTTTGATATCGACGTTCCGGCGCTGGTATTGAGCGATCGCTCCTGAAACCGATGATGCCACGATCTGAGCGGCCTCGGTGCCGATGGCAACAGCCGGGGGAATACCCGAAAAGATCAGCAGCGGCGTCATTAAGAATCCGCCGCCGACGCCGAACATTCCAGATAGAAACCCGACCGCGCCCCCCATGCCCAGAAACAGCAGGACATTGACTGGCATCTCGGCGATCGGGAGGTAGAGGGTCATGCCGTTGTCTGGTTCAAGCCGG
>JARFQY010000231.1 GCA_029287535.1 Filomicrobium sp. | reverse complement strand
GCTTCCGCGTCAGCCCCCAATGATAACCTCCCAGTCCGCCATCCGCCCGTATCACACGATGGCAAGGCACCACGAAAGACAACGGATTCTTGCCCACCGCAGCGCCCACAGCGCGCGCAGCCCGCTCGCTGCATACCTGCCGGGCAACCTGCCGGTAGCTGACCGCCTGGCCAACGGGGATGGTGAGCAGCGCTTGCCAGACCCGGACTTCGAAGTCGGTGCCAATCATGATCAATCGAACTGGTTCTTCCGCCGACCATCGCCCGGGGTCAAAGATAACGTCGATGAAAGGCTGCGTTTTCTCAGGCGCGTATGAGAGGCAGGCTCCCGGCCACCTCCGGCCAAGGTATGCCAGCACATCCCGCGCCGTTGGGCCCGTGTCTTCGTCGACAAACGCCAGACCGGCGATACCGCGCCCGGTCGCCACCGCCACGGCCTCGCCAAACGGCGTAACGTGAGCCCCCCAGCTCATCCGCAGTCCGGCACCCTGACGTTTGAAGTCGCCAGGAGTCATCGCTTCGTGAGTGACAAAAAGATCGTGCAGCCGTCCACCGCCGGAAAGTCCCACCGTATGTGCGGTCTCCAATACGCTGGCGCTGTCCTTCAGAAGCCGCCGCGCCCTGTCGAGCGCAATCGCAGCGCTGAAATCTTTCGGCGAAAGCCCGCACCACCGCTTGAACAACCTCTGACAGTGGGAGGGAGAAAGACCCAGATGCTGGGCAAGCCCGTCGAGGCGTGCCGGCGGCTGGTCATCGCGCTTCAAGTAGGCGATTGCCCGTCGGATTGTTTCGTAATCTTTCGCCCGCGGGTCACTTTCCGTGCCAGCCGGCTCCACTACGATCTCGGAGATTTCAGCCATCAGTTGCCTTCTTTGAGCGCATCGTCGCCGGAGTTATACCGGCCGAAACGCTCAAGGCGACCCGATTCTTGCAGTCCCCAACAGCCTCAAGCGCGCGGCGATCTGGCGTTGGCCAACGCCAGACCAAGCGCCTCGGCAAACTCTCGTCGCTCATCGTCGCTCAGGAACCGGCCGAACACGAGCTCGCGACCATGCGAGGCCAGCCACATGATGTTTCGCCCGTCGTGCTCCTCCGTGAGCCCGACGCGCACCCAATAGGGATTGAAATCATAGGTCTTTGCACGCCCAGCCGGATCAACACGCGTAAGCTTGAGCAGATGTGGCGACAGGTCCACCGTTTCATACTCCCGCCCGGACCGGTAGTTCAGGCGGAACGCAATGTAGATCAACAACACATCAAGCCCGAAGAAACCCATGATCGGCCAGGCACCCAGCAACAAAAAGTAGAGGCCGACAACAAAGCTGACGAGCGAAATCAGCGACATCAGCACCAAGAACCCGAGCGGGCTCAGCGAGCGATGTGGTGTCAAAATCGCGTTGAATGTTTCAGCAGGTTGCGCTTCTTGGTGTTGCTCGTCCATCCAATTCGCCTGTACTGCAACGGGATCGCCATAGAGATCGCGAATCCGGAAGCCTGTTTGTATTGAGCCCCATGAAAACCAACAAATCCATCAAAGCCAAGATCACATCTGGAAAAAAGCAAGCAGGCGCCGACGTGACCAGCGCCACGCCGGCGCCCGCCCCGCCGCTGCCCAAAAAAACAGCGGTCACCAAAAAGAGAACGGAGCAGACGGAAACCAAGCGCGGCTCGAAGAGTTCAACGAACAAGGCTCGCGGTGCCCCACCCAAGCGAAAGCCCGCCAAGCGACGGCGCCGGCCGTCCGTGTCCCCCGAAACCGTGAACGCTGTCTTTTCGCGCTTCGCTGAGATCGAACCGGAACCCAAGGGCGAACTGGAGCACACTGACGCCTACACGCTATTGGTGGCCGTTGTCCTGTCCGCACAAGCCACCGACGCGGGCGTCAACAAGGCGACCCGGCAATTGTTCGCCGCCGCCGATACCCCCGAAAAAATGGTACGGCTCGGCGAAGACCGCGTCAGAGAGCTGATCAAGACAATCGGACTGTATCGCAACAAGGCCAAGAACGTCATCGCCTTGTCCCAGAAGCTCATCGACGAGTACCAAGGCGCCGTCCCACAAGACGCAGATGCCCTCGAAAGCCTACCAGGTGTGGGGCGCAAAACGGCCAACGTCGTCTTGAACGTATGGTTTGGCCAGCCGACCATGGCGGTCGACACGCACGTCTTCAGAATTGCCCACCGCCTTGGGTTTTCCAAAGGCAAGACACCTGAGCAAGTCGAGGCCGACCTACTGGCGATCGTTCCCAAAGAGTACGGCGTCCCTGCTCACCACTGGCTCATCCTGCACGGCCGATACCTGTGCAAGGCGCGAAAGCCGGAGTGCTGGCGCTGCCCGGTCGTTGACCTGTGCCCATATAAGGACAAGACGCCGGCCCCCAGACAGTAGGCCGGCGTCTCTAGATGGCATTGCCTTGTCGCTTGGATCGCGGCACTGATCAGTACGCGATGACCGCCATCAGCCGCCGGCCGGCCGGCGTATAGAGTTCATTGCACTCAATCGTGCGGTCGCCATCCGGGTTGGCGGCATGAAAGCGGGCACGGACAAGCCGGGTCCATTCGATGCGGTCCAGACCCTTCCGCTTGATCCTGTTGTAGCGGTCAAAAGTCTTGGGTCCGATGCGTCCGCGCACCTCAGCGTATTCCAGTGTGAAGTCACCATCCGGATTCAGCGCATTGAATGTCGCTCTGCCGGCGCGTTTGGCCTCGAAGATACTAAGCCGCCCGTCGCCATTGCGATCGAATTTTGCAATCGCTTTGCAGCTATGGCCCTTGGCTTCGGCTGCAGGCACCTCGGCGGAAACGGTAATTCCAATGGCGGCAACGGCCGCCAGGCTCATGGCGATACTTGATTTCATGCTTTTTACTCCTTCTAAGCAACCCAAGGACGACGCCCGCTGCAAACCGGTCGTTTGATCGAATTCACAAAGCGGTGGACACCCCCAAAAGGTTGAAGTCGCGCGTGAGCCCTATCACCTCAACAACCTCATTGAAAACGAAATTTCGCGATGCAGCATTTGGCCGCAATGCCACGGCGGAGAACAAAAAAAGAAAAAGTGGGACCATATCGGCCCCACTGAAGTTGACTGCTCTTGAAATTGCCTTGGCTTCGCTTGGCTTAGGTGCGGATAGCCTGCCCACTCCAGGCATTGAGTTCCTTCAGCGCATCTCCGGCGATTGCTAGGCCGGCGCCGAGCAAGACCACATCCTTCAAAAGGAACTGCCCGGGAACGACTGACAGAGCCGGGAACCCGCCGAGACTGGCTTCCCAGCCGGGTGCCGTAAGGATGAATGTCAGCGTTACGGCCGTCGTACCGGCAACAAGCAAGCCACCAATGACACCGGCCAAGGCACTATAGGGACGCGCCACCAGTAACAGGGCCGTAGCGATTTCAATCGTCCCGATCAGGTTGGCCACGCCGCGCACGTCCAAAATGCCATACAGCCAGGACAACAGCGGGCTTGAAGCGACCAGACCTTGAATGGCGTTGGCTTCATAGGCCGTGAACTTCATCGCCCCGATCCACGCAAAAACCAAGGCCAGTCCGTACAGAGTTACCTTGCCGCCAATAATGCCGACGGCGTTGTTTGAATTGTTCAAAATGCTCATGATCATCGTCCTCTCTCGCGCTTTCCGCGATCTTTGATCCGTTATCCGCGGCGGCGGCTCGACGCCGGCGCTGTGATCAATATGCATTTGGAACCGATCGGTTCAAAACACGTTATCGTGAATTATTGACTTTTTGGTCCCAAACCCAATTTGATGCATGGGTAAGGAGATATGACCATGGCGCGACCGCGCGAGTTCGATATCGACGAAGCCATCGAAAAGGCAGTCGAGGTTTTTTGGGCGAAGGGCTACGACGGCGCGGCCCTACCCGACTTGCTGGATGGCATGGGGATCGCCAGGGGCAGCCTTTACAAGGCCTTCGGCGACAAGAAGAAGCTCTTTTTGCGCGTCTTGAAGCATTACGATGAGGTCGCCGTCGCGGGCGCGGTGGACCTCCTGACCGATCGGCAGGAACCCGATGGAGGCAAGCGCATTGCGCGTCTTTTCGACTCCATCATCGAAGCCGTGCGCAACGGCGACCGCAGAGGTTGCTTGATGTGCAACGCCGCTGCTGGTCCGGCCTCCGAGGACCCCGACATCGGCAAGGTGGTCTCGAGCATGCTCGCCAGAATGACGGGAGCTTTCGCCGCCGCGCTTCGGGATTCGGAACATGGACAGCAGCTGGCCTCAGAGGCCCGCAAAGCTGAAGCCGAAAGCCTCACAGCCTCCTACGTTGGCTTGCGCGTGCTCGCCAAGGCCGGCGCGTCCATTGACCGACTAAGGGCCGCCGCGAGTGCCGCCGCCGCCCGGGCAGTAACGGTACCAGCACAGACCTAGTCCGTCGCAACGCCGTCCATACGCATCGCGATCCCCGCCTTCTTCATGTGCCGTTTGGCTTCACCGATGCTGTGCGTTCCGAAATGAAAGATCGAAGCAGCCAGAACCGCGCTGGCATGCCCCTCTCGAACCCCGTCGACAAGATGATCGAGCGTGCCTACGCCTCCCGAGGCGATCACGGGGACCGGCACGGCGTCTGAAATCGCCCGTGTCAGTGCCAAGTCGAATCCGGCCTTGGTACCGTCACGGTCCATCGAGGTGAGAAGGATCTCACCAGCTCCAAGAGCAACGACCTCCTTGGCGTATTCAACCGCATCGATACCCGTCGGCTTGCGGCCGCCATGCGTGAAGATCTCCCACTTGAGCAGCTCGCCCTCCTCAGACACCTGCTTGGCATCAATGGCCACGACGATGCATTGGGCCCCGAATTTTTCGCTCGCCTCGCGCACGAATTCCCGCCGGTTCACCGCCGCCGTGTTTATCGACACCTTGTCGGCTCCCGCCTCAAGCAACTTGCGGACGTCTTCGGTGGTTCGCACCCCGCCGCCCACCGTGAGCGGCATGAAGCAACGCTCCGCGGTCTCCTCCACGATGTGGAAGATCGTGTCCCGGTCTTCGTGACTGGCCGTGATATCGAGGAAGCACAGCTCGTCGGCGCCGGCTTCGTCGTAAGCAGCTGCCGCCTCGACAGGGTCTCCGGCGTCAATGAGGTCAACGAAATTGACACCCTTGACGACACGGCCGTCTTTGACGTCGAGGCAAGGAATGATGCGGATCTTTAAGCTCATGACCAAGGATTAGCCCGACGGTGAAACGACGGCAACCGCTGCCGTTCATCGCCGAAGCCTCACGATTTACTCTGCAGCCAACGCACCACACCATGCCCCGCCGCCGCGCCAGTGCTCATCGAAGCCTGCAGCAGGTACCCCCCCGTTGGCGCTTCCCAGTCAAGCATCTCTCCGGCAGCGAACACTCCAGGGCGCCGCCGCAGCATGTAGTCGGCGTCGATCTCGGAATACGCCACGCCGCCAGCAGTTGAAATCGCCCGGTCCATGTTAGCCGGCGCCGTCAGTTGAATCGGCACTGCCTTGATGAGCCGGGCAATTTCGTCCGGCGAAAGCTGGCCGAGCGGATGTGATGTTGATAGTGCCGCTTCATGCAACAAACCGACAGCCACCGGCGGCAATCGGGCCACTTTGCGCAGGAACGTCGACAGCGATTGCTTCTTGCGGGGAACCTGCAAGGCATTCAGCAGTGCCGCTTCGTCGAGGTCCGGGCGCAGATCAATAACGACAGTCGCGCGGCCATGATGCGCGATGTGTTCGCGCAGCGGTGCGGAGAGACCATAAATCGCCCCACCTTCAATACCCGCCGCGGTAATCAGCGCCTCACCGCGAACGCACTGGCCATCGAAAGACAACGCTATGCGCTTCAACGGCGTACCTTGAAACCGCTCGCGGAAGACACGGGACCAGCCCGCCACAAAACCACAGTTGGCCGCACGCAGCGGCGTCACCTCGACACCAATCCCGCGAAGGATTTCAACAAAGCCGCCATCTGATCCTAGCCGAGCCCAGCTGCCGCCCCCCAGCGCCAGAACAGTCGCCTCTGCACGAGACGAAACGACACCCTCCGGCGTATCAAAGATAAGGTCGCCACGCGCATCCCAGCCCCGCCAGCGGTGCCGGGTCTTGACCGTCACACTGCGCTCGGCAAGACGCCGCAACCACGCCCGCAACAATGGGGATGCCTTCATGGCACTGGGAAATACGCGACCGCTGGAGCCGATGAATGTTTCTTCTCCAAGACCCTTGGCCCATTCACGGATGGAGTCGGGAGGCAACGCTCCAATAGCTGTCTGTAATGCCTGTTCGGCGGCGCCATAGCGGCCAAGAAACACGTCGAGATTCTCGCTGTGCGTAAGATTGAGACCACCCCGCCCCGCCATCAGGAATTTGCGACCGACCGACGGCATCCTCTCAAAGATGGTCACCGCGGCGCCCGCCCCGGAGATAACGTCCGCCGCCATTAACCCCGACGGTCCACCGCCAATAACGGCCACGCGTCTCACTCGGTCGCTTCCGCCATGATCTCTGAAAGCAGCGCTTCAATTTTGTTGAGCGCCCTTCGGGTCAGCCTTGAAGGCCCCGGAATCGGCCGGCGGTATCCGACGACGACCTGCCCAGGCGTGGCCCGTTCCTCGAAAACAAACACGACATAGGGACACACGGCAATGTTGTAGGGGTTGGCGCTAACGGCGTCATGGGTGAGCTTGGCCGAACAGAACTGCACATACTTCGCGGCAAGGAACGGCGATTTCACCCCCCGTTCGGTAACACTGCCGACCGTCTCGCTGGTGCGCTCGAGCATCGTGTCGACGTGGCCGACATAGTCGATGACAAGCCCGCGGTCGATGATCGCATCTTTGACGTCCTGCAAGACGTCGGCAAACTCACCCTCTTTGATCGCGGAGTTGTAGCCGCGCTTCTCCATTGCTCCGGCTGAGCCCAGTGGCACAACAAGCCCTGCCAGCAACACGGCCAGCATCAGATGACGAAACGAACTCTGCATGGCGGCTTTCCTCCAATGGCGTCACGTCGCAGCCAAGAGCCAGTACGGTTCGGGCATATTGATCTATACTGGTAAGCTGGCCACCGACTACGTCAATGATCGCCATCAACAAGGCGGCAATAAAACGTACCCTGACTTGATTTGACGGAGATTCCAGCCGCAAGTGGACCAACTGCCGATATTCACCGCCGCACCTTTCGCGTAACAATACTGATGTCAGTCAGATTTGCAGGGGTTACCTCATGGACCTGCCACTTGCCGTCGATTTGGCTCGGATCCAATTTGCGTTCACGGTTTCCTTTCACATTGTTTTCCCCGCCTTCACCATTGGCCTTGCTTCTTACCTTGCTGTGCTCGAAGGCCTTTGGCTGCTTACTGGCCGCCAAGTCTACATCGACGCCTTCAAGTACTGGCTGAAGATCTTCGCCGTTTCATTCGCAATGGGTGTCGTCTCCGGCATTGTGATGAGCTACCAGTTCGGAACCAACTGGAGCGTCTTCGCCGACAAGACGGGACCCATCCTTGGGCCCCTGATGGGCTACGAGGTTCTATCGGCATTCTTCCTGGAGGCCGGCTTCCTCGGCGTCATGTTGTTTGGCATGGATCGTGTCGGCAAACACCTGCACTTCCTGGCGACGCTCCTTGTGGCTTTCGGCACGTTCTTTTCCGCTTTCTGGATTCTCTCGGTCAATAGCTGGATGCAAACTCCGGTGGGTTACGCGATCAATGACGTGGGCCAGTTCGTTCCGGCCGACTGGTGGCAGATCGTCTTCAATCCTTCATTCCCCTACCGGCTGGTTCACATGGTGCTGGCCGCTTACCTGACAACCGCCTTTGTGGTCGGCGCCGTCGGCGCCTGGCATCTTCTGCGCGACAACACCAATCAGATTGCCCGCCTTTCGTTTTCGATGGCGATGTGGATGGCCGTGGTGGTCGCACCGATCCAGCTCTTCGCGGGTGACTTGCACGGCCTCAATACCCTGAAGCATCAGCCAGCCAAGATCGCCGCGATGGAAGGGCTCTTTGAAACCGAAAGAGGCATGCCGCTTCTCCTCTTTGGTTGGCCCGACATGGAGGCTGAGGAAACCCGTTACGCCATTGGCATCCCCAAACTCGGAAGCTTTGTACTGACCCATGACTGGGTCGGTGAAGTCAAAGGCTTGAAGGCCTGGCCCAAGGAAGAGCGCCCCTACGCACCGGTCCTGTTCTGGAGTTTCCGGATCATGGTCGGCATTGGAATGCTCATGATCGCCATCGGCTTCTGGTCGCTGGTCCTGAGGTTCACGGGCCGGCTCCACGAATCGGGACTCATTCACCGGGCAGCGGTCTTCATGGGGCCCATGGGGTTCGTCGCAGTGCTCGCCGGCTGGGTCACAACCGAGATGGGCCGTCAGCCCTATACGGTCTACGGTCTTCTGAAAACGGTCGACTCCGTTTCGCCTCTTGCCGCCCCCGCCGTCGGCGTTTCGCTGGCCGCCTTCGTCGTTGTCTATTTTCTGGTTTTCGGTGCGGGAATCTACTTTCTCCTCCGATTGATGTCCAAGCCACCTGAAACCGGTGAACCTGGCTTGCCCGAGGACGAACCCATTCGCTCAACCGGGATTACCCCGACCCCGCCACTGAGAACCCCGGACGATCCCGGCGTCGTCCAGCCCGGTGAGTAGGAGGCTTTCATGGAACTCGACCTAGCATTCATCTGGGCCATCCTCATCGCCTTTGCCGTGCTCGCCTATATTATCCTCGACGGATTCGACCTCGGCATCGGCATCCTGTTCCCGTTCCTCAAGAACACAAGCCAGCGCGACGTGGCGATGAATACCGTCGCGCCGATCTGGGATGGCAACGAAACCTGGTTGGTCCTCGGCGGCGGCGGGTTATTCGCGGTCTTCCCGCTGGCCTACGCTGTTATCATGCCGGCCCTGTATGCCCCGATCATCGCCATGCTTCTCGGTCTCATTTTTCGCGGTGTCGCCTTTGAGTTCCGTTGGAAAGCGAACACCTCCAAGGTCGTTTGGGACTGGTCCTTCACCATTGGCTCTTTCGTTGCCGCTTTTGCGCAGGGCATCGCCCTTGGCGCCCTGGTGCAAGGGATCGATGTCGCTGACCGGGCGTATGCGGGCGGCTGGTGGGACTGGCTGACTCCGTTTTCAATCACGACCGGCATCGCCGTGGTCATCGGCTACACCTTACTCGGAGCCACATGGCTGATTGCGAAAACCGAAGGCGAGATACAAGAACAAGCCTATGCGTGGGCTTGGACGGCCGGCATTGGCCTGATCGTCATGATCGGCATCGTGAGCTTTTGGACACCGTTCCTCAATGCCGTCTATATGCAGCGTTGGTTCGCCTTCCCGGCGATACTCTACGCCGCGCCCGTGCCGTTATTAGTGGTCGCCACCGCCTACAGCCTCTTCAAAGGCCTGGAAATGCGCCGCGAACTGCAGCCCTTCCTTTCGGCACTGGCGCTCTTTGTATTGTGCTTCATTGGGCTTGGAATCGGATTCTATCCCTACATGGTGCCGCACTCGATCACGATCTGGCAGGCCGCTGGCCCGGATTCGAGCTTGCTGTTCTTGCTTGTCGGAGCCTTGGTACTTCTCCCGTTGATCCTGGCCTACACGGCCTACTCCTACTGGGTGTTTCGCGGAAAGATCCGTGAAGGCGAGGGCTATCACTAATGCCCTCCAGACGTCCCGCCACGCCTGCCGCCGACGAACCACGCGCATCCCATAACGTTAGCGGGGCGGATCACGCCAGAAACCAACGGCCCTTCCTGCAAAGGCTTGCGTGGTTTGTCGCGATCTGGGCGGCAAGCGTGGCATTTCTAAGCCTGATCGCCGCCCTCATTCGACTTGCGTTGTAGACACCTCCTTAACGCCCCAGAGGCATCCAAGAGAACCGCATTCCACCGTTGCTCCCCGATGCGGCAAGGAACCATTGCGCCGACCATGGGTTAAAACAAAAATTCTCTTTTCAGTTACTTAAGGAACATTTTTCCTCTTATCGAGTCTCGAAGCCTGGAATAGAGCAAAGATTTTCGCTATTTAATCTCTTAGGGAATCATTGACGCGGCGCAATAAGCCGTGCTCCCGGAGATGATTAGCACAATGAAGACGATTCACATTCACGTGGAGCTTCCCGACGGGAGCCGCCACACGCTCGAGGCTCCCGAAGGCTACCGCGTCATGGAGGTCATCCGCGATTACGGCTTGCCGATAAAGGCCGAGTGCGGCGGCGCCTGCGCCTGTGCGACCTGCCATATCCGCGTCTCCGATGAATGGTTGGAACAGCTTGTCCCACCGCGTGATGACGAGATGGACAAGCTCGACGAGATCCACGGAGCCGATGACAACTCGCGCCTGTCCTGCCAGCTGCTGACCGACACGGCAATCGATGGCCTGGTCGTCAAGCTCGAGGCTGATAGCCTCGCAAACGGCGCTCTACTCCGGATTGAGCGTCCTGCTCCGACACTGGAGGTCGCAAGCTAAACCGATGCGCACCGTCCAAGAACGCAACCCTTCAAAGACATTGCCGCCTCAACGGGCGCGTGTCTTGCTCGTGGGAGCCGGCCCAGGCGATCCGGAACTGCTGACCCTGAAGGCTGTGCGCGCACTCGGGAACGCGGACGTCATTTTGTACGATGAGCTTGTCGATCGCGCGATCCTCGAGCACGCCCGCCCCGAGGCACGCTTGATCCACGTCGGCAAGCGCGGCGGCCGCCCAAGCTGGAAGCAGGCCGACATCCACAAGCTCATCCAGGATCAAGCAACGAAGGCGACGACGATCGTCCGGCTCAAAGGCGGCGATCCAATGGTCTTTGGCCGCGGCGGCGAAGAAATTGCAGCACTTCGCTCCGCCGGCATCGAAGTGGAAGTGATCCCTGGCATCACCGCCGCGGTGGCGGCCTCTGCCTCGACACAAGTGGCGCTCACCCACCGAGATTTTTCTCGCACCGTCACATTTCTTTCCGGTGCCGGCCCCGGCCATGGTCTTCCGGACTTTACCCATATCGACCTGGAAGCACTCAACGACGGCCAGCACACACTTGCCGTCTACATGACGGTGAAGACAGCGGGCGCACTTGGCCAGGAATTGTTACAGGCGGGCTGGCCTGGTCTGACCCCGGTCTTGGCCATCGAAAACGCTTCCCGACACAATGAGCGGCGCGTCCGTGCCACCGTTGCTGACCTTGCAAAGAGACCTGAGACACTCGCCCTTGAGAGCCCCGCAGTATTGCTCGTCGGCCGCGTAGCCGGTTTGCCCGTGCACGGTCCACTCGACATTGTTGAAACCACAATCGATCGGGCTTCGGCCCGCGATCGGGAGCTTGCCTATGCCTAGCGTCATCACCGCCAACCGGCTTGTCGACGGCATCGTTGTCTACTTGTCCGAAAACGACAACTGGCTGACCGACCTTACCGCCGCCCGTGTCGCCGAAGACGAGGCCGGATTGGAGAAACTGAATGCCATCGCCGGACAGGCGGCCGCCGATCATATTATCGTCGGTCCCTACCCAATGGCCGTTGATTTGGACAAGGGCATCCCTGAGCCCAAGTCGGTTCGCGAACGGATTCGTGCCGCGCATCGCCCCACCATAACCGCCGTCACCGAGGCCCGCTAATGTACCGCTATGATGAATTCGACCGTGACTTCCTTAGCGACCGGAACCGTGAATTCCGTGGCCAGGTCGAGCGCCGTCTTGCAGGACAACTGACCGAGGATGAATTCAAGCCGTTGCGGCTGATGAATGGCCTCTACCTCCAGCTTCACGCTTACATGCTGCGGGTCGCCATCCCCTACGGCGTGTTATCCACTCGCCAGCTTCGCCAGCTCGGTATGATCGCGCGCCGCTGGGACAAGGGCTTCGGACATTGGACAACGCGCCAGAACATCCAATTCAACTGGGTCAAGCTGGTCGACGTACCCGATATTCTCGAAGCACTCGCCGAAGTCGACATGCACGCCATTCAGACGAGCGGAAACTGCATTCGTAACGTCACGGCCGACCCGTTCGCAGGCGCTGCCGCTGACGAAATCGAGGACCCGCGGATTTGGGCCGAGATTCTGCGACAGTGGTCGACCAACCACCCTGAATTCACGTTCCTACCGCGCAAGTTCAAGATCGCCATCACCGGGGCCCTGGAGGATCGCGCCGCCATCGCCTTCCACGATATCGGCATTCGCATCGTCGGCGGACCCAACGGCACATTCGGCTTCCGCATCTACGTTGGCGGCGGGCAGGGCCGCACGCCTTACGTCGCTCAGGAAATCAAAGACTTCCTTCCGCCCGACCAGCTGCTTTCCTATTTGGAAGCGATGCTGCGCATCTATAACCTGCACGGCCGGCGCGACAACATCTACAAGGCGCGCATCAAGATCCTGGTCAACGCCATAGGCATCGACGCTTACCGGACCCAGGTTGAGGAAGAATGGGAGCGCATCAGGGGCGAGGAGATCGACCTCCCAGCCGATGAGGCCGCACGTATCCGCGCACACTTTGCGCCTCCTCAATTGCAGCCAATGCCTGTCGGCCATGCCGCATTCTCAAAGGCCCGCGCGCAAGATAGCGGCTTTGATCGCTGGGTCCGCCACAACGTACTTCCGCATAAGAACCCCGACTACGCCATCGTCTCGATCGCATTCAAGGAGCCAGGCCGCCCGCCCGGAGACGCCACCGCCGAGGAGATGGAACGGGTCGCCGACGCCGCCGATCGTTACAGCGGCGGCGAAGTTCGCGTGACCTACACGCAAAACCTGATCCTGCCGAATGTCGCGCGCGCCGACCTCGCCGACCTCTATGAGGATCTAAAGGCCACAGGGCTGGTTGCGGGCAATACGGGCCTTATCACTGACATCATCGCCTGCCCCGGCCTCGATTACTGCAACTTAGCGAATGCCCGTTCTCTGCCCATTGCACAGGACATCACCGAGCGCTTCGCAGAGCCGGAAAAGGCTGAGGCGATCGGCGAACTGCGGCTCAACATCTCCGGATGCATCAACGCCTGCGGCCACCATCATTCTGGTCACATCGGCATTCTGGGTGTCGATAAGAAGGGCACCGAGCACTATCAGATCACCCTCGGCGGCTCACCGGGAGACGATGCCGCGATCGGCGACATCGTCGGCCCGAGTTTCCCCGCCGAGGAAGTACCCGATGCAATCGAGAAGATTGTCGACACCTACCTGGCCCAGCGCCGCGACGAGGAGGGCTTCCTCGCCACGTATGCCCGCGTCGGAGCCGATCCCTTCAAGGAGGCCCTTTATGGAACATCGCGTTGACCTGAAAACCGCTGCACTATCGCAGACGTCTCCCGGGGTCACTGAACTTGCCGTGACGGCAAACCGCGATGAGCGCACCGCCGCTGTCGTGGAGGCCGTCCTGCACGGCAAGGCAATCGCCATCCCCTTTGCCAAGTTCAACGACGGTCGCGGTTTCAGTATCGCTCACCTACTCCGCAGCGACCATGGCTTTCGCGGTGAGGTGCGCGCCACTGGCCATGTCATCCCCGATCAGGCCCTCCACCTGCTGCGCGCCGGCTTCGACACCGCCAACGTGGTGAACGCGGAAGCCCTCTTCCACTGGCAGAGTTCGTTGGCGCATTACAAGGGCGCCTATCAAAAGGCTGTTCGCAATCCATTGATGCAGCGCCGCTTGGCCACTCAACGTATCAAGGGCGAACAGCGCGCTGCGGCACTCTCCGAAAAAATCGCCAAGACCCGCGATCTCACCCAGCGGGTTCGCGAGATTGCCGATTCAGTTGAGGGCCGCATCACCTTTTCCACCAGTTTGGGCAAGGAAGACCAAGCCGTTCTGCACGCGATCGTAAGCGCTGGCATCGACGTGGATGTCTTCACGCTCGACACGCTGCGGCATTTCCCGGAGACCCTGGAAACTCTGGAAAGGACCGAAAAACACTACGGCATCAAGATTCGCGTCGTGACACCCGATCCCATGGATTTAGAGGAGCTCATTGCACACGACGGCGAATTTGGCTTTCGCACCTCCGTGAATTCCCGCAAGGCCTGCTGCATGATCCGTAAGGTGCTGCCTCTCAATCGTTCCCTCAAGGGGGCGGCTGCCTGGATTACCGGCCTACGCCGCGAACAATCCGCCGAACGCGCCGACGTCGACCACGCCGTCTGGGATGCAGACCTCGAGTTAATCAAGACGAGCCCACTGGCCGATTGGACGGACGGCGAGCTCGATGCATACATCAAGGCGAACGACATCCCCGTGAACCCGCTGCATGATCAGGGCTATCCCTCCATTGGCTGCGAACCTTGCACACGCGCGGTGTCCCCTGGTGAAGACCCCCGCGCCGGTCGTTGGTGGTGGGAAAACGAAGATGGCAAGGAATGTGGTTTGCATGGCCGCGAACGTCGCCTTGAGGTTGCCTGACGGATAAGGCGGCTCATTTAGTCATGCTTCACTCGGAGGCGCCCTCCCTGCGCCGGCAGCCTCTGACAACAAGGCAGCGGCTCCTCCGCTGCCTTGTTTGCTTTTGCCCGTATGCTTAACCGATCTCTAACCGCTGTATCCCAAACTGGGCCATGAACGACCGGTTTGGCAGGCTTGGAAGAGGTCAATCGGACTTTTTTCAAGAATTCGACCGGCGTGTGACACCTGGAACAGCAGGACGCCGGCGGCTCCCGCATAGTGGCTTCATCAAACGGCGAGAATGAAACGCCAAACAATTTCAAGCTTATCGGGAGCAGGAACAATGAAAGCCAAGATTTTATCCGTATTGACCTTCGCTATTATCGCCGCGAGCGCGACTCAGGCCTCCGCCGTCAGCAGCTCCGTGAGAAATGCCTGCACCGGAGATTACCTCTCCTACTGCAGCGCTCATGCTCCCAACAGCCCCGGTGTCCGCCGCTGCATGCGCGCCAATGGCTCCAGGCTGTCGCGCCGCTGCGTGAACGCACTCATCAAGGCAGGCTACGTCTCCAAGAGAAAGACGCGCCGCCGCGCCGCGAAACTGCGCTGATAAAACGGCCGGCTTACCGGCACAATCACAGCCAGGAATATTGACGGCGGGCCCGCGGGTTCGCCGTTTCGCTTTTGCGCCATGCATGCAACAACATGGGCCGGCATGATCACCCAAAAAAGGGGAATGCGTCGGCAATCATGAACACCAAACGCACCGGTCCCGTTTCAGCTGGCCAATTCGCAAAAGTCCGTCGAACTCTTTTGGCGGTCGGGGTACTCATTGCCCTCCACCTCCAGCCAGCCTTCGCCCAATACAATGGCGACAACAGCATCGACACCGCGCTCATTCTCGCCGTCGATACCAGTCAATCGGTCAATGAGCGGCGCTTCCGCCTGCAGATGGATGGGATAGCTGCGGCCCTCGAGGACCCAGGTGTCATCAACACGATCCTCGGCGGCCCCCGTGGCGCCATAGCCATCAAGCTGGTGTCGTGGGCTGATCATTCATACTTCGCGCTTCCGTGGACACCGATCCGTTCCAAGCAGGACGCCGTCGAAGCCGCCGCCAAAATCCGGCAGTTACCGCGCCGCGGCGGCGAATACACCTGCATGGCGCGCATGCTGCGAAATCTGAGGGAAACCGTGATCGACAGCGTCCCGTTCAACCCTTTGAAGACGGTCGTCGACATATCCGGTGATGGCATCGACAATTGCGAATCCGAAGCAGGCCTGAAAAGGGCGAAAGACAACATCGTCAAGGCTGGCGTCGTGATTAACGGCCTGCCAATCGTTGTGGAGGGCACACGCTTTGTCGGTCAGGGCGCCTACCGCGCCCCGGGGGCCGGCCTTGGCCAGCTGACACCTCCCGATCTGCGCCAGCGTATGACCCTTGAGACATGGTATAAAAGCAACGTTATTGGCGGTTTCGGAGCGTTTACCATCACCGCCAACGGTTATGCTGATTTTGCCCGCGCCATGCGCAGCAAGTTTGTCGTCGAGATCAGCTGGGCTCCGGAGGCAAGGGTCCCGTTTTCGCGCAACGCCAGACCGCCGGCGGTTAAGCTGCGCTAAGACCATTTCTCATGAATATTGCGTTGGGCGGAACTTTGTGTCAGCGTTTTTGAGAACTTCCGCTCTGCGCTCGGAAAGACTCCATCCCAGGTACAGAGATCCAAGACCGCATGGCCATATGGGTAGAGCCCGAATTCAGTCATGCACTCCTGGAGAATGCGTAAGAAGGCGGATGCAAGGGAGGACAAGTGTTGCGCTGGGAAGCCTGGCCGCCGTGTACATGCGGCATCCACGTCGTATTTAGCGTGGCCGAGTCGGCCGCTGATGCGGTCGCCGAGCTGCGCGCCAATCTTCCGGATGTGAAGTTTGCCCACCTGATCGTTTTGTTTTCTCCCAGATACGATCCCTCGGAGATCGTCACCGGCATCAACAAGGCCTTCCCGGATACGCCATTTAGCGGATGCACCACGTCCGGAGAGATAACTCCGACCGGGATTATCGGCGGCAGCATTCAGGTGATCGGGTTCGAAGTCGCGCGCTTTAAGTTCGTCAGCGCCGTGGTCGAGAACGCAAGCAGTTCCGGAGTTGAAGATGCCTCGCACGTGGCGCGGCGGTTGAAGTCTCAAATCTGCGATCGCGGCAATGTACACAACAAGTTTGGATTGCTGCTCACCGACGGGCTCGCCAATCATGAAGAAACGCTGGTCGCGGCGGTGAACTGGGCGCTCGGCGACATCCAGCTGATCGGCGGTTCTGCCGGCGACGATTTGCGCTTCAAGGATGCAACGCTGATTCACAACGCCGGTGCGGTCAAGGATGCGGCCATTCTCATGTTGGCCGAAACCGATGTACCGTTCCACGCCTTCACGACGCAGAACTTTGATCCGACATCGACCAAGCTCGTCATCACTGACTGCGACGCGGAGCGCCGCATCGTTCGTGAATTCAACGCCGAGCCCGCAGCCCTGGAGTATGCAAATGCGATTGGCCTGATTCCCACTGATCTCGGGCCGTTCAGCTTTGCCTCGCATCCCCTCGTGGTGAAGGTTGGGAACGACTATTACTGCCGCTCGATTCGCAATATGAACCCGGATGGCAGTCTGTCGTTCTTCTGTGCCATTGACGTTGGTCTCGTTTTGACAATCGCCCGCCCGACCGACCTGGCGGAGGCAACCGAAGCAAAACTCGCTGAAGTCGACGAGCTGCTGTCAGGAACGCAACTCATTCTCGGCTTTGACTGCATTTTGCGGCGCCTTGACGCGGAGAACCGCCAGATGGGTAGCCGCATCGAAAAGATCTACAAGCGCCACCGCGTGGTCGGCTTCCATACCTACGGCGAGCAGTACAATGCCATGCATTTGAACCAGACCCTCACCGGGATAGCCTTCGGTGCACCTTGACCCAAGATCGCATTGACATCGCCCACCGCCTTGAGGCCTCCTGAAGTCGAGCCTGGAATACGTCAACCGCATGCCGCAAACACCCTCACAAGACCTTGACCGTAAGCTGGAGAAGCTGAACAAGATCAATGCCGCGCTGATTGAGCGCGTCGAGCGGTCTGTGGAGCAGCAGGGAAACGCCTACTCCCTCTTCACGGCGGCGATCGGGCTGGAAAACCAGGTTCGCCAGCGCACAGACGAGCTTCAGGAGGCCCTGGAGCGGCTTGAGACCTCCAATGAAGCACTGGTCTCGGCGCGCGATGAGGCCGAACGCGCCAATGAGGCCAAGACTCGCTTCTTCACCGCGGTGGGCCACGACCTCCTGCAGCCGTTACACGCCGCCCGTCTTACCGTATCGGCGCTGGGTGAAAGCAACGACATTTCAGAGAACAGAAAGCTGGCCGACCAAATCGACCACGCGCTGTCCTCTGTCGAAGACTTGCTGCGCACAATGCTCGACATCACCAAACTCGAAACCGGGGTGACACAGCCGGCGCCGCGGCAGCTTTCCCTTTGCGATTTGTTTGAATCCCTTGAGGTCGATTTCGCACCGATCGTCGCTGAAAAGGGATTGACGCTAACCGTCGATCCAAACGGTCTCGAGGTCGTTTCCGACCCTTCAATGCTGCGCCGGATACTTCAAAACCTGTTGTCGAATGCGGTTCGCTTCACTGAAACCGGCAAAGTCAGGCTGCACGCAGAGCGCCATGGTGAGGAGGTCAGAGTAAAGGTCACCGACACCGGATACGGAATTCCCGAACAGGACCGCGACCGCATCTTCGAGGAATTCCAGAGCGGATCGAACGTCCGCCCGGCCCGCGACGGTGGTTTTGGCCTCGGGCTGTTCATAGTCAAGCGCATGGCGCACGCACTCAACCACCTGGTCTCACTCGACTCCAAACCAGGCGTCGGTTCGACGTTTATCGTGCATGTGCCGTTCGTGGCTGAAGCTTCAAGCAGCGTCGACAAGGCAAAGAAAGCGGTTACACGCAAGGCCCAGTATGGCTTCGCGGATGTGCATGTGATGGTCATCGAAAACGATGAGAGCATCATCGCGGCCACGACGACCTTGCTCGATCAGTGGAACTGCCGCACGTTTCCGGCCACCAATCTTCAGCAAATTGACGCCTACATCTCCACCGCCGACCAGCCGCCCGCGATTATTCTTGCCGATTATCACCTCGACGACGACGAGTGTGGCCTGACCGGAGTGGCGCGCCTGCGTTCTGCTTGGAACGCACAGATCCCGGCAATCGTCATAACCGCTGACCATGGGACAGAGTCAGCTTCCGCGGTGAAGACTGCGGGCTGCGAATTGCTGTGCAAGCCCATCAGGCCCGCCGAGCTGCGCGCGTTGATGCAGCATCTCTTGAGCTGAACCGCCTCGGCCCGTCATCTTGCTGGAACTGGAGGTCGGTCGGCCGCCCGCGGAGGGGACACAACCGTCAGGTGCTGTCAGGACCTTCCGAGGGCTTCTCATTCGGCAGCACGACCTTGGACACCTCGATCACCGCCTGAGTTCGCGACGCCACACCCATCTTGCGAAGGATTTCCGAGACGTGCGCCTTGACGGTTGTCTCACCCACGCTCAACTCATGCGCGATCTGCTTGTTGAGCAAGCCTTGCTTGAGCATGTTGAGCACGCGCAATTGTTGCGGTGTCAGCGACTTTAGCCGTGCAATGATCTCCGCCGTCTCGCTCGATCCGGCATCTGGCGGTTCGTAGCCTGGCGGCAGGCAGACTTCACCATTCATGACACCCTGAATGGCACCAACGAGTTCCGGCTTGCGGACGGCCTTGGAAATGTAGCCCGACGCGCCGCATGTCATTGCCCGATGAATCGTCTCGGGCTCCTCAATCGCCGACACGATGACGACGGGCAGCTTGGGATGCCGTGCCCGCAATTCCAAGAGGCCTTCAAAACCCCGTGTGCCGGGCATATTGAGATCGAGCAGCACAAGATCGAACTCGCCGCCCCCTTCAATCGTATCGAATGCAGAAGCAAGCGTATTGGCTTCGGCGATCTCGGCGGACGGAAAAGCCGTGTGGATGGCCAATTTCATGGCATCGAGGAACAAGGGGTGGTCATCAACGACGAGAAAGCTCTCTGGCATGTTGCTATTTCCCAGGAAACTGGTTGCAAGCGCACTGTCTGCCATAAATCTAGCCTTCACAACGTAAACTGCAATCTCGGTCTATAAATTCGCGTCTGGCGAATAGAAAAGGGGATAAGCAGTTGCTTGAACTGCTTATCCCCGAGCTCAGTGATTGCGTGAGAAATTCACGTCAATCCGCTTACTTCGAAGCAAGCGACTTCGGCAGCTTGAAGGTCCAGACCATGCCGCCCTGGTTCAGGTTGGCAACGGTCTTGGCAACTTCTCCGCCCCACAGCGGGACAGCGCCACCCCAACCGGAAACGACAGTGATCAGCTGCTCACCGTCTTCTTCCCAGGTGATTGGTGATCCGACGATGCCGGAGCCGGTGTTGAACTGCCACAGGACCTTACCGGTCTTGGCGTCGAGTGCCTTCAGGAAACCTTCCGGAGTTCCAGTGAAGACCAGGCCGCCAGCGGTTGTCAGGACGCCGCCCCACAACGGAGCGTTGTTCTTCATCGTCCAAACGATCTTGCCGGTTGCCGGATCGACAGCCTTCAAAACACCGATATGGTCGTCGAAGATCGGCTTGATGGTGAAGCCGGCACCCAGGTAGGCCGCCCCGGCTTTATAGGTGACCGGCTCGTTCCACAGATCCATGCCCCACTCGTTGGCAGGCACATAGAACAGCTTCGTTTGTGGCGAGTAGGCCATCGGCATCCAGTTCTTGCCGCCGAGGAAGCTCGGAATGGCGAAGACGGAACTACCCTTCTTTCCATCCTTGGCGTCGGCAGGATTGCCAGGACGGTTGGCCGGATCGTAGATCGGACGACCGTTCTTATCGAGCCCCTTCGCCCAGGTAATGTTTTCTACGAATGGGAAGCCGCGGATGAACTTGCCGTTCTCGCGGTTCAGAACGTAGAAGAAGCCATTACGGTCTGCAGTGGCAACGGCCTTGGTGCCGCCGAGATCGAAGGACACGACTTCATTCACGCCGTCATAGTCCCAGCCATCGTTAGGCGTCGTCTGGAAGCCCCATTTGATGTCACCGGTTTCCGGATCGATCGCCAGGCGCGAGCAGGACCACTTGTTGTCGCCCGGACGCATATGGCTGTTCCAGGGTGCCGGGTTGCCGGTACCCATGAAGATGAGCTTGGTGTCGGGATCATAAGTACCGCCAAGCCACGTTGCTGCACCGCCGGTCTTCCAAAGATCGCCTGGCCAGGTTGCATTCTTCTCGCCGGTCATCGTCGATTCTTTGCCATTGAGCATGCCCATATGGCCTTCGATGGTCGGGCGCGACCAGACAAGTTCACCGTCGTCGGCCTTGCGTGCTTCGACGCGGCCGATAATACCGAATTCACCGCCGGAGACGCCGGTGACCAGAAGCGGGCCGTGCGCTTTGGATGGCACGATCAAAGGCGCGGCCGTGTAAGAGTAGCCCTTTTTGTAGTCGTCGATTTTCTTCTTCCAGACGACCTTGCCAGTCTTGGCGTCGAGCGCCACGAGCTTGGCATCAAGCGTACCGAAGATCACCTTGTCGCCGATCAGCGCAGCACCGCGGTTGATCACGTCGCAGCAAGGCAGGATGCCTTCCGGCAGACGAGCGTCGTATTGCCAGATTTCTTGCCCGGTCTTGGTGTCGATGGCATACGCGCGGCTGTAGGAACCTGTGATGTACATCACGCCGTCCTTGACGAGCGGCTGGGTTTCCTGACCGCGCATCTTTTCGCCGCCCAGTGACATCGCCCAGATCGGCACGATCTTGTCGACGTTTCCGGTGTTGACTTTGTCCAGAGGGCTGTAACGCTGACCCTGCGGTCCAAGGCCATTGCTGACCACGTCCTCAGTTGTCTTGGCGTCGTTGACGATGTCATCGACCGAGACACCAGCCGCCATCGAAGTCTGCGAAAGAGCAACCGACAGCGCAAGTGCACTGGCGGAGATTACCCATTTCCTCATGTTCGGCGTTCCCCTTGTTTCCTATGTTGACTATCGAAATTACACTCTGTTTTGCGCCCGGAATTTCACCCAGGCGGGCATCCGGCCGCTGAGCAGCCAGGACGGGCCTTTTAGGAGTGAGAAAGCGCTAGCGGCACGCAAGAGCGTGACACCAACCAAGGCTTTCCATCCCCGGCACAGTTTCGAGTGAAAAAGGCCAGCGACACGGTAACGCAGGTGGGGAAAGGCTCTAATTGCCAAATAGTACAGGAAGTCGGGTCATACTTCGGCGTCATCCAAGAAAGTTGGGAGGAGTGCCGCGGGAAATTTCGGAGACCCCGCTGCCGACTTGCTCTGCCGGAGTTAGTTTGACTGGTCGACTCGCGGCCAACGGTCTGCCTCGAGCTTGGGAAACAGATGCATGACAGACCGCTCGTATTCATAGCGGGCGAGCGCGATCTTTTCAGTCCAAGCCGGCAGCGGTTCATCCATCGACTCGGTCATCGAAAGCCCGCGCTCAAATGCATTCCCGACGCGCTCTTCCAACATTCTCAGCCATTGCTCTGTCTGGCGCAGAGCCAGCGGCGTTGTCTCCGCCGGTCCATGTCCGGGAACCAACTTCGAGATTGGAAGCTCGGACAGTTTGGCAAGACTTCGATGCCAGGCCGGTAGATCGGCATGCGGTGTGGTCGGCGCCCGGTTCAGGAATGCCAGATCTCCAGCGATTAGAATGCCGCTACGTTCATCGAACACCGCAAGGTCGCTGTCGGTATGCCCTTCAAGCACGAGATATCGCAACCGCCGATCACCAATATCTTCATGGCCGCTTTCGACGATCATTTGCGGAAGTACCAACTCCGTGCCGCGCATCCAATCGCCGGCCAGGTAATACATGGCCGTCGCAAAATCCTCGCCCGATTGCTTCAGACCATCGATAACGCCTTTCGGCGCCGCCAGTGTATCCGCGCCAAAAGACTGACAACCGAAGACGTGATCGGGATGAAAGTGCGTCAGCAGCGCCCGCACGACGGGTTTCCCCGTTAACTGTCGGGCCAGAGAATTCAGCTCTTCGCCATAGCGTCGCGACGGACCGGTATCAATAACAACCGCCCCTTCGGACGTGTCCAGTATAGTGATGTTGGCAATCGCCCCGCCGTTGGCACGCGTGATTGCCTCATCGGCACCCACGAGCATCCAGGCACCGGGAGCAAGCTCGACGGGTTTGAGATTGTATCGCAGGGGCGCCGAGACAGCCGCGAACATTGGCCAGAATGATAGAGCCCCTGCAAGTCCCGCCGCACCGATGAAGGCCCGGCGATCGACCAGGGGCCAGGGCCGTATCACACCGTTGCGATCCGAAGACAATCCGATTACTCCGCACCCGCACCGATGCGCAGCCGGCTTTCCTTCCAGCCCGCCTTGATGCGTGACGAAAACTGGTTGCCGTCGATGTCCCGGCTGTCCACTGCGATAGCCCGGTCAGCCAGCGGCAGCCGCACCATCATGGTAATGGTGGGGTCCTCACTGACAGGCTCACGCATTTCAACTCGGGCGAGCACCTTTCCCGACTGCGATCGCACCAGCACCTGCTCGATGTAGAAGGCAGGAATGTTGTCCTGAGTCAGGCCGGTATCCATGGGATGCTTGATGCTTAAGCGGAAACGCGACAGCCCATCGGCCTGCCGCCAGGCCCGGCCCCGCGTATTGCCAACCGTCAACGACCAGTCCGGCTTGTTGCGAGCCATCGCAGGCGAGGAACAACCGCCGCCGGCCGCATCCAGAAACTTGCCGCCAACATGCCAGACGCCGTCGCTCGTCAAGACCGCGGCCCGGATCGGTGTGGCCTGTTCGACCTTGAGGCGGAATGAAATAAAGGGCGCGGCTTCACTGGGCGTCATAGTCAACGTGTGTTGCACCGGATTGAGATCGGCGAAAACAATGATCTTCTCGACGTTCTGAAGCTCTCTGGCATCGACAGTTACAGGAACTTGCGCCTGGTTCTCCACGACAAGGGGAACCCGTACCTTGACCCGGTCATCGAATTGGTAGCGCGCATCACCGAAGAATAGCTCGCGCATGTCCTCCCACATCGGCGATTGCAGCGGATCGACAGGCTCATCCGCCAAGACGTGCGAACTGGCACCGAAAAACAAAACCGCGGCTGCGGCAACGGCCGATAGGGAAGAGCTGCGCATTTCAGACGGTCTCCGCCATTTCTTGAGTTAGTCCGTCGACCTTACTACATTCCGGGGAACTTCGCACCCACTCTAGATTCTCTTCGGTGCAACGTAGCTCACACCATACTTTTCGAAGATCTTGGCAAGTTCGCCGCTGGCCCTGAGTTTCCGCAGGGCGCTACCGATCGCGTATCCAAGATCTCGGCTGTCCTCTTTGACCGCCATGCCGACATTCCAGCGAGAGCGTAGTGTCACGGGAAATTCCGGCACCACAATGCGGAGCTTGAGCTCACTGTCCTGAAGCGCTGACTCGACTTGCGCACGCCGGCCCATCAGACCGGCAGCGCCACCTTCAATGAAGTTCTCCGCGGCGCTCTTGAACTTCACGAAGGGACTGACGTTGTTCCGCAGTTTACCATCCTGGGCAAAAGCCAGGAAGTAATGGGTCGATGTGGCGAACTGGCAGGCAACCTTATTGCCCTTGCCGTCTTGAAAGGCTTCAAGCCCGGCCTTGTCGCCCAGAACATCGGTCTTCAGCGCTAGAATGACCTCTTCATGGTAGTAGGCGTTCGAAATGGCCGCCAAGTTGTTACGCGCGATCAGCTCCCGCTCCATCGGCACGTGCATCATGACATCGCCCTTAACGCCGCCGGTTCGCGGGCCCTGCCAGATATTCGATCGGATGTCGTCGTCGACTTCCTCTCCAGCCCCGCGCGCGATGATCTTGGGCTTAACGCCAAGCTCCCGGGCGATCGCGCGCCCGATGTCAGCATTGATCCCCACGACCTTGCCGTCCTCCTCCCAGGAAAACGGCTTGAAGTCCGTGTACACGATGACTCTCAGGAAGCCGGACTCTTTGACTTCGTCAAGCGGCCGGGCGACAGCGGGCCCGGCCAGATTGACGAATGTCAGTAAAGCAGCGATGAGCGCATACGCCCAACCGAGCACGGGCCGGCGCCGAACCCCAATGAAACTCATTCTTCGTATTTGGATTCGACGTATGTCCGGATCGCCCACATAGCCTCCTGGCTAAGCGTACCCTCGAAGGCCGGCATCCTGGTAATGCCGTTGATCGTAGCGCCGTTGCGGACGCGTTCTATGAACCACTCGTCGCCCTCGTCGCCTTTTTCAAGGTAACGCAGGTCCGGCGACAAGCCGCCAGAAATCACCTGCAGGCCATGACAACGTGCGCAATTCTGAGCGTAGCCAGATTCACCAATCTCCAACGCTTTATGGTTATCTCGGTATGGGTTGCTCTCCCGCCAGTCTTCCCCGAGGGCGTCAAGGCCTTCGGTATTGACCGGCTGTGGCGAGACATCGCCGTGTGCGGCAGCGGCCGCAGCACCCAGCACGAGTCCGAGGCAGAGCGTAAGTGACGTGGCCAAACCACGAAGAAATTCCATTTAAGCCACTCCTTGAAGTATGTTCTCGCGTTCCCTCATGGTGATTCTAAGCTGCTTTGAACTTGCTCGAACACTGGAAATAAGTGCAAAGCAACCTTGACTATTCGGAGAGCTGCCAACCTTTTCGCCGTTTCGGTGATGCGCCTCGACGAACTCTCCCGGGAAAAGCCGCCAACACATTTCGGGAATGTAACTGTGTACCATGGTCCAGGTGGAATATAACGCGGGCTGCCATAACCTTCCGAGCAGGGTGAACGAAGGTGCCACCGCCAATGCGAGGTCGTTGGGTCGGCGCTCAAAAGCGTTACAAGACCATTTGGGAGGGTCAGAATGGGCCGGCTGATACGCCAAGCCATCGCCGCTGCTTTTGTTGTATTCTCGACGGTGCCAGCCAGCGCCACCGCTCACGAAGTGTATATCTCCAACGAGAAAGACAACACCATCTCGGTGATCGACGCCGATACGCTCAAAGTCGTGCGATCGTTCGAGGTCGGCATGCGGCCACGCGGAATCACGTTTTCGCCAGACCAGAAGTACTTTTACGTTTGTGCCAGCGACAGCGACGCGGTGCAGGTGTTTGATGCCGCCACCGACAAGTGGCTTTACAATCTCCCCTCTGGCGAAGACCCCGAGCAATTCGCCGTCTCACCAGACGGCCGACATCTCTACATTGCCAACGAGGACAACGCCGTCACCACCATCGTCGATCTGGAGACCCGCAAAGTCGTTCGACAGGTCGATGTCGGCATCGAGCCGGAAGGGATGGCGGTATCGCCGGACAACAAGTTCGCGGTAACCACCTCCGAAACCACCAACATGGCCCATTTGATCGACACCCAAACCTTCGAAGTTGTCGATAATATCCTAGTCGACCAGCGGCCACGGCATGCCGAATTCACATCCGACAGCCGCTATCTTTGGGTTTCCTCCGAAATCGGCGGTACTGTTTCGATTATCGACATGGAGACTCGGCAGGTCGAAAAGAAGATCACATTCGAGGTGCCCGGTTTGACCGAGGATGTCATCCAGCCTGTCGGCATGCAGCTGACCAAAGACGACAAGACCGCGTTTATCGCCTTGGGACCAGCCAACCGCGTCGCCGTCGTCGATATGGAAACTCTTAAGGTTAAGAAGTACATCTTGGTCGGTCAGCGAGTTTGGCATTTGGCTTTTAGCCCCGATGAGAAGCTGCTCTTCACGACCAACGGCGTTTCAAATGACGTCACGGTCATTAACGTCGAAGCACTAAAGCCGATAAAATCGATCACCGTCGGGCGTTACCCGTGGGGCGCCGCGATTAAACAAATCAACTGATGTTGCACCGGTGGACTCTTCAGCTTTTCGGCGTCTTGGCATGCAGCCTTGCCATCTTGATCGATTGCCAAATCGCACCTTTGTCCGCAGGCGACTCCAATTTTGACGACCTGACCGGATATCGGATCGCTCGGTACAGAGCCGCGCTGCCCGATACCGTCCCGGGCGGCAAGCGATTGCATACCGAGGACGTTGAAAAGCTCTTCAAGGAAGGCAAGGTCGTGTTCGTCGACGTCATGCCGTCCACCGGCGCCGGCTACAATCCAAAAACCGGCAAATGGCGCTTGCTCAAGTCTCGCCAGAACATTCCGGGCTCGACTTGGCTACCGGACGTTGGCCGCGGCAGGTTGAACAAGACGCTGTTGCGCTACTTTGAGGAGAACCTCGCTCGAATCTCCAATAGCGACAAATCTCGTGCCCTGCTTTTCTACTGCCAGTCTGATTGCTGGATGGCCTGGAATGCGGTCAAACGCGCCGCCGAATTGGGCTATTCTCAGCTCTACTGGTATCCGGAAGGCACCGACGGCTGGACGGATTGGGACAATCCGGTCGAGCCGGCAACTCCGGTAACTGTCGATATCAGACCCCCTTCTGGCGAATCGCCGGGAGCACTGACCGACTAATGCCTCCTGGAGGTGCGAGCGATGCGGCCGTCAATGCCAAAAACAGTGTTGCTGGGGCTCTTGCTGGCCAGCGCCGCCATCATGATCACGATGCACCCCGCGGCCACGGCTGATGTGTTCGTCCCGAGTGGCGAGAGATCGATCTACCTCGTCGAGTCGAGCGGCACGGAGCACGAGATTGGAACAGTCTCGTTCACCGCCAACGACGACGGTGCGACGGCGATATCCGTTAGTCTCGATAAAGGTCCCTTTGTCGATAAGTTTCTCTCTATGCGGCCTTTCCGGTGTATCGACGGCAAGAAGCAAACCGTTTGCCATTTACCCTATCCATACGCCCTGAAAGACCGCATCACGCCGGACGATCTGAGCGACCTGGAGTACCGTCTGTTGTTCCTTCACAAAGGACCGAAGGAATATGGCATCGATGCTTGGAACGGCATTTACTATAAACTGACTATTTCCGGCCAAGAAAACCTTACGGGAGCGCTCCAAGAAGCCGATTTCAACGTTCTCGCCGTGCCCCCGGAAGTGCCGTTTTCTCGTCCAATCGGAACAGCTGACTTGGAAGAAGGTGAACCCGGGCGCCACCGGTTCCCTAAGCTGATTATACGGTAGCTTCAATGCCTTACACGGCATCGCCATAGTTGGCGGATATGGTACGCGACAACGAACCTTCGCTGAGGTATCGCACTGTCCGTTTCGAAGCCGATGTGATAGGTATTGGACAGATGTTCCCTAAGGAACAGCAAATCCCTACGAGCACGGCTTATTTATGGTCTGTTCATCTGCCGTTTGTCAGGATGGGGCGAGGATTCCCATCCGCTGCGCGAAACCGTTAAGCGGACAGATCAAGATTTGGGGTTATTCATGAAAACTTGGCCAGCCCGTACGCATTATCGATTGGCATCGATTCCAATTCTCGTGGCGGTAGGTCTGAGCAGCGCCGCTGCCGAGGAAGGCAAGAACGACAAGTCCGTCGACATCGCAGCCCTCACAAAGTCGGTCACGCTCGATCCAAAGCTCGCCCGGTGCACCATTTCCAAGGAGCGCAAGGGGGACGGCCTTCAAGGTTTGATGAAGGCACTAAAGGACGGCAAACCTCCAGTCGTAGCCCGCGCCATTCATCGCTGGAAGCAAAAGCGCATATCCGGCGAGACGCGCCGCACCCCCAAGTTCGTATTTGGCAGCAAGACGGGTTCCGATAAGGAAGCCAAGCTCGCCATCATGAGCGACGAATACGACTCGCTCGCATGGGGGCCGACATTCGACAAGACTGGCGGCAAGAAGCTCTATGAGAAGCTCGGTAAATCCGTCGATTGCAAGTGCGACACCCCGCTTGACGGCGAGCTTGACCCGATGCTGACCGGCTTGCGCCAAGCACTTAAAGTTACCGGCAAACCTGAATTGATCTCATGGGGTGACAAGTTCACGTCTCATGATCTTGCGGCCGTAGCACAGCATGTCATTGCCACTCAGGAGCCGCAGGAAGGCGAAATCTCCGAAGGCGTCAAGTTGGAGGTTGGGCTGCAGACCTACAGCACTCGGCAGCTTTTCGGTTACATGCACCCCGTCTACGATCCCGAAGCAAACGCATTGTCATGCGAGAAGCTGGAAGATTCAGTTCCGCTGTCAACCGAGTTCCAACTCTACGTCGCCATTACCGGCTTGGAAGAAGCCGATGAGGCTGAGTTGGCTGAGGCTTATGAAGGAGACGAGCCGCAAGACCAACTGGCGCAAGGTGACGCGGACCTCGCTGACGAAGAGTACCTCGACTCCGGCGAAACCGCCGCCGAGGAGCAAGAAGTGGCGGCCCTCCAGCCCAACGACAGCGGTTTCGTCAATGATTCCGATTACGACACCGTGACCGCGGACGCTGGCGATCAAGACTACCGCGAGACGGACGAAGAACTTCGGGAAGCCGACGACGACAGCCTTTTAGAAGAAACTGAAGAAGACGAGTACGCAGAAGACGGCGAATTCGACGAGCCGGCATCTGCTACCGACAAAAGCGGAGTTTCCTCCTCGAGACGCGGTGGCTACAAGGACCTTCGTGACGACTATGTCGAAGAGCCCGTCCGCACCATCCGCCGTGCTCCAGTCCGCGTTGTCGAGGACATCGAAGACGACGTCGACGATTGGTATGACTACCCAGGCTATTACGATGACTATGACGTAATCACCGTCTATCGCGAACCGCCGCCGCCCGTGATTATTGTCCGGCCGGCATACGTCACACCTGTTGTCGCAATCTTAGGCGGAGCCATCGTCTTTGCAGCGGTTACTCGCCCGCGTTGGTACGGACGCCCCTGGTGGTGGTACCGCCACCGTCCGTGGGCCCGCAACAACGTTGTCGTCAACGTCAACTTCTTCCGCCCCTACCGCGCCCGCGGATTTAGGCCAGGCTGGGGCCTCCGCCAAAACCGCGGCTTCGTTCGCAGAAAGCCCAGGAACTTTGCGCGTCGCGGCAATCGTATCATCCGCGCGAGGGCGAACCTTGGCCAACGCCGCGGCCTAAAAGGTCGGCCAGGGTTCTGGAAGGCAAAGCGTCGCAATGCCCGCGCCAAAGCCTTAAGGAAGGCTCGCAGGAACCAATCGGTCGCCGCACGCAAAGCAATCGCACGCAAGCGCGCAAATGCACGACGGGCTGGGGGCAAAAAGAACGCGCTCGCCCGGAGAAAAGCTGCCCTTCGTAAAGCCGGGAGAAACAAAGCGGCCGCAAGAAAAAGGGTCGCCGCCCGAAAGAACGCGGCAGCCAAAAATGCGCTGGCACGCAAGCGGGCCAAAAACGCCAAGCAAGCCGCCGCACGTAAGAAGGCCGCTGCGAGAAGAACCGCCGCACGCAAGAACAATGCGAACAAGAAGCGCGTCGCCTCACGAAAAGCTGCGGCACGGCGGAACAATGCGGCCAAGAAACGGAAAGCTGCGGCACGCCGTAACGCGGCGCAAAAACGCAATGCCACCGCCCGCCGCAACGCTTCTCAAAAGCGAAAGGCTGCCGCGCGGCGCAACAACGCCAACAAGCGCAAGGCTGCCGCACGGCGCAACTCGGCCCAAAGGCGTAAGTCCGCCGCACGCCGCAATAATGCAAAGCGCCGCAACAATGCAAAGCGCCGCAATGCTGCCGTGCGCCGCAAGGCCACGAATAGGAGAAGGGCCGCAGCACGCCGAGGCGGGGCTCAAAGGCGCAATGCCGCCGCACGCCGCAACAATGTTCGAAAGCGTAGTGCAGTGAGACGCAACGCCGGTCAGCGCCGGCGGGCTGGAAAAAAGGGGAAGGCACGTCGCCGCTGACCCCGAGGCTAGCGCTGCCACGAAGACGAGCATCAGCTCAAGCAACCGGTGCGCTCGAAAGGGCGCACCGTTTTTCTTTGATCTGACCGGGCGCCATGCCTCAAGGAGGTGTGGAAGTCCGATGCCTCTGCTGCTGCCTCAGCGCAATGGACCTTGATTGCAGCGAAAAAATCGACAACGTAGGCGGCGGGAGAACCCGCACTTGCGAGCATCCACTCTTATGAACAGGCTCTGTCCGCGCAATCGGCGGGTGCTGCGTCAGGCCTCACCAAATCGAACGATTCACGATTGTATGGAGACCACCATGATTCCGATCTCAAGCCCCTTCAAAGGCGCAATGATTTGCGCAGCTGCGGTTCTCGTGCCGGCCGCGAGCTGGGCTGCTGATGTTGACTATTCACGCTACTTCAAGTCCTCGACTGCGCTCTCCGCGGTAGCGAGCGCAATCTCCATTCTGGAGCCGTGTGAGAATCCGATCAGCTACGCCGAGAAGGTGGAAGACGACAACGTCACGTTTTCCGCGACCTGCAAAAGCTCTGGCGGTGAGGCAATCACTGTCAACATCAACTTCCAGCGCGATGAAACCGGCGAGCTGTTTCCCGATACATTCGATTACACGAACTAAGCCGTGCTCTCAGGCGGGCCCGTCAGCAAGGCGCGTTCAGAACAACTGGATGCTCCACTCCCGTTGCCACCTCCATTATCTCAGAAGGGCAGCTCTGGACGGGTTAGCATGAGCCAGAAGATTCCAAGCACGGCCGCAAAGGCGGGAAATCCGCAGGCAAACCAGACCCAAAAAAGTTTGTCGTACTGAGCCGGCAAAGCATTGCCGTGCTCATGGGCTTGTTGAGCAATGTCTCGCATCCGCATCTGGATCCAAACAACCGGCAGCCAGAAAGCGCCGGTGACAACATAAAGCACCAGCGAAAGGACAATCCAGCCTTCGCCCAAGTCCCACCCTACGAGATACGCTAACAGGAACCCGGTGATCGGCTGTAGCACCACGGCGCTTGCCGTGAACAGCCAATCGGCCACCACAACCGTAGCTGCAGTGTGGGCAATGATCTTCGCGTCCCGCGTCAGGTGCGCCATCACCATGAAGAACGCGATCCCGGCACCGGTGCCCAGCAAAACGGATGCTCCAATGACATGCACCCACCTCAGGAAGTCGACTGTCTCCATCAACGCTCCTCCGCCATGGCGATCAACGCTATCGAGAGCGCCACGGCCGGCAGCACTTTAACGAACGGCCCGAGTGGATCAGCCCAGAGCGATGGCGTGAAGACGCTGCCAGCAAGCAGGTAGAAGGCGCAAACGGCGATCGCGGCCTGGCAAGCGGGAACAAATGTGCGGCGGAAGCACAGCCCTATGCCAACGAGGATATCCGCCAGCGATCCGGCCAATACCGACCAGCGTGCACCCGCCTCCCCTAGCGCCTTTGAAACAATCATGGTCGCACTATCGATCTGCCACAGACCAATAAGACCGGATGCGATCCAGAAGGCCGCATAAGTAACAACCAGTACAGGGAACACCAACTGCGTGCGCGCGAAGTTCCGCTCCTGTCTCGTTGACGGCAAGTCGCGCAACGTTTCGCGCAACGTCTTGAAGATTCTGCCCGTGGCGCGCCGCCAGGGATCCGCATCACCGACCACATCTTCGGTTAAAACCCGCAAGGCGGTTGTCCGCAATGGCGACCGCCAGCCGAGAAGCCCGGAGAAATCGGCGACCCGCCCGACCATGCCAGCTAACCAGTCTGGCAGGCGCCAGATCGCCGCTGGCTTTGAGAATCCAAGCCAATCACGAAACGCCAGCACGATCTCCTGAAGCGTTTCCGCCTCAGGAGCCACAAGATCAAAGTCCTGGCGCACCAGCCGTGGATCATCAAGAGCACTTGCGACCGCACGCGCCACGTCTTCCACATCCACTGTCTGCAGGCGCGCATCCGGCAGAGCAATGGGCTGTACAAATGGGAAAGCCGCCAGCATCCGTACCAAGCTCGTACCGCCGTAGGCCGTCTGCGAGATAACAAGTCCAGGTTTCAGAATAACCCAGTCGAGCTGACTGGCACGGACCGCTTCATCGGCTTGCCCCTTGGTGCGCAGGAATTCGGTCTCTGCCCGCGCATCGGCGCCGGGAGCCGAGACCTGCACGAAGCCCTTCAACCTGCTGCGTTCACAGGCGGCAACAAGGGCAATAATGGAATCGCGCTGCACCTGGGCCAGGTTGTCCTTGAGCCCGCTCTGCAGCGCCCCCGACGCATTCACCACCGCATCAACGTCGTCAAGTAGCGGCAGCCAGTCTTCTTCGCGGACTAGAAGGTTGAGGTCTCCGAAGACCCAGTCGATGTTGGGCACAAGTTTGCGACCACGTTCGACGTCCCGCGCAAGGCCGACGACCAGATCATCACGACCTAGCAACTCACGCACGATGGCCTGACCAATGAGCCCGTAGGCGCCCAGAACAAGAACCCGCATTTCGAATGCCCCCGAGAACTGAACCGCCCACTGCCAGACTCCCTTTGGCATTGGCGGCTAGCGGCAACAGTCCGCTCACGGGCGGCACACTGCCATAGCCGCCCGTTTCTCGAAAGCACGAGTTCTAAGGAATTAAAGGGTCGGGCATCGCTGCGATTTCGAACTTCACCCGGTCCGCGGCGCGTGCCTCAGGCGGCCGGTGTGCAGTTGCCTAGGACCCAGGTTTCGCAGTCCGCCTTGGATGCCGGCCCATAGGTCTTGTAATGCGTCTGAATATACATGTGGTCGGCTGGTATGACATGACATGAAGACGGTGGTGTCGTGCCAACCCTGGCAATTACAATGAACTCATCCATCGCCGGTGGTGCAAACGCATGGTCGTGCCTGACTTCGACGTCATGCCGGCCCGTCGCATCCGTAACGGTTACACTGTCGACCCGATCCTTTGCGGGGAAACAGGCTTCAACATGGAACGGTCGCAGCGCAGGAAGAACAACCGGAGGGATGTAGTAATACAGCAAGAATTCAGGCGGCCATATGGATATTAGAGCCTGCTCGAGCTTGATGACGTAATTGGAGTTCGAAGCAACTCCGACGGCATGAACCGTGATGACA
>JARFQY010000219.1 GCA_029287535.1 Filomicrobium sp. | reverse complement strand
GATCGCTAGCAAATGCATCTCAACGTCTCCTCGTATCTGCCACGATTGGCCACCGAACTGTCGGTTTGGGTGCGAGGGGTGTCCATTCCATAAGATGAGATCAAAATCCGGGCCGCAACCTTCGGCCGAGCAACATGTCCGTGAGATCCTGACCGAGCGTCTCCAGTGAGCTCGGTGACTTGAGCCCTTGGTGGCTGAGCCGTGTCAGCATAATGAATGTGGCCATATCTTCTTCTCTCTCCAACAGCGCCGCTTAGGGACCTACCGAGTTTTTTGAGCGGAAATAAGAGGCGACCCCGGGGAACTGAGAGTCGACACTACCCTATCAAAAGGGCATGCACTGGCTCTCTCGGGAGTAGAATTCGTCTCGATAGGTCCGAATGCTATGTCGCCCACTGGCCTTTTTGTGTTGCCTAATCCGACTTGCTGATTTCGATCTTTTTTGATTTCTCAGCCAATTCGGGCGGCTTCGCAATGGTCACGGTCAAGACCCCGTCTTTGAAATCGGCCTTTACCCCATCTGGATCGAACTCAAATGGGAGGCTCATCGACCTCTGGAATGAACCAGAAGAGCGTTCGACCCTCAGAAACTGCCGACCTTCCTCTTCCTTCTTCTCCTCTTTTTCAGATTTTTTCTCACCTTTTATGGTGATGCGGTTACCCGCTACAGAAATGTCAATATCCTTCATGTCGATACCCGGCAGCTCTGCCGTGATACGGACCTCCTTGTCTGTCTCGCTCACATTTGAACGGACAGCGAACTCCTCCCCCAAGGCGGGCCAGCCGCGGCCGAAGTCTTCGAAGACCGTGTCAATCTGCTTGCGAAGTGCCGAGAACGGATTTTCCGCCTCACCCTTCTGTTCACCCAAGATGGATGGCAGCCAATCGCGGTACGTCATGCAAATACTCTCCCTGTCAGGTTGAATAACAGATATCAATCACACGGGACTTGCCCCTGGAGGAATGACAATGATCAAAAATTTGGGTCGGGAAAACCGACTGCCCTAAACCCTGCGAGCGCGTAGCGGGCCCAAGTCATAGCATTGAGTACTGCAAGATCATTCAGACACGCAGTTATAAACCTTCATCGGACTGTAGCTCCATCGCCATCAGAACTGCAGGGCAGTGAAGCATGGCAAGACGCTCGATCTGGGGCATTGACCATGGCCATTCCCGGCGACGCGCATTCAGGCAGCCCGCAATGAGCTCGGGTGCGAAAGTACCATTCAGAAAGGTTGACGGAAGTCATGGCGGTGCAATTGCGCAAGTGACAGCCTTTGCCGACAGTAGGTCTTGGAGCCTCAATGAAGCCCAAGACAAGGGAACAGACCCATGGAGTCGAGCCGCACATCATTTGCCAGCAATCGGATTTCTGAGCTCGCGCTTTCGGCCATTAAAGATATGGCGATGCGTGCGGCAAAACTTGACGACGTCGCTACCCTCGCTTGGGGATTACCATCCTTCCGCACGCCCACTCATATCCGCGATGCCGTTTGCCAGGCTTTAAAGAACGATCCCGACGCAGGCAAATACACCCTTCCCGATGGAATGGTTGCGCTGCGCGAGGCTGTGGCGCAGACCCATCACGAGAGCACAGGTATTCTCACCTGCGCGGACCGAAATGTCTTGGTTACTGCGGGGAATATGCAGGGCGTGAAGGTCGTCCTCGATACGATACTCGAAGTTGACGACGAAGTTATTCTGACAGACCCCTGTTTTGTGTCACATCTTTTGCAGCTCAAAATCAGCGGCGGCAAGCCAATTTTCTGGCCACTTCAAGAGAAACAGGGATGGGCTGCCAAAATCGACGCCTTGGAGCCGCTTATCACATCGCGTACTCGCGCGATTATCTTGGTCACTCCATCCAACCCCACGGGAACAGTACTTCAGCGCTCCCATCTCTTGGCCGTCGCAGATATCGCGCGCCGGCACGATCTGCTCATTATCCTTGACGATCCTTATAGCCGCTTCGTCTTCGACGAGCCGAACCAGTATTTCAAGCTCGCCTCACTTGATGATCTTGCAGCCCGGGTTGTCTATCTCTTCACATTCTCGAAGTGCCACGCGATGAGCGGCTGGCGTTTGGGTTATGCTGTCGTGCCCGAAGAGCTTAAGCGGCAGATGCTCAAGGTGCACGACTCAACTCTCATCTGTGCACCTCGTCCTTCTCAAATTGCAGGTCTGGCAGCCCTAACCGGAGACCAGCAGCATTTGCGCGATTTCACCAGCACTTTAAAGCGACGCCGCAGCCTGATATGCGAGCGATTGGATAGGGTGCGACATGTCTTCTCCTACGTAAAACCCGAGGGCGCCTACTACGTTTTTCCGCGCATTGAAGCAGCCCACGTTAACTCGCGTCAATTCGCAATTGATCTTCTGAAACAAGCTAAGGTTTGTGTCACCCCGGGCTCTGCATTCGGTCCTTCGGGGGAAAACCATGTGCGCATGTCATTCTGTGTTGCCGAAGACGAGATCAACAAGGCCTTCGACCGAATTGAAAAGGCTTTTCCCGTTTAATTCAAAGACCCGGTGCTCAAATGAGCGGCGAAATTATTCGAAAAACATTATCGGACAGCTCAAAAGTCTCAAACCTTTCTAACGACGATGCAACACGGGCCACTTTCAGTTTGGACTGGGCTTCGTGCAAAGCCCCAGTTCGAAGTATCAATTCATGGCATGAGGTGGCAAGTTGATCAAAGTCATGGCCGCCAGCAGTCCCAACTCTCAAACGTTAGGAACCAACCTTGACCCCAAAAGATGCAGTAGCGCCCCAACTGGCAGAGACAACGTCGCAATGCAGATCTCAATAAAGCGCGGCCGAAATCTTAATCTACATGGACAGCCGAACAGGAAAATCAGGGGCGCGAATATGGTCAGCGCTGCCGCGCTTGTCGGCAGGGATTACCCCAACGTGCGCCCCTCGTTTCAGGTCGACGTCGGCAGCAAAGTAGCGATCGGGCAAACCCTCTTCGTCGACAGCAAGCGGCCGCAACTTGCCTTTTGCGCGCCGATCAGCGGCACGGTCGCCCAAATTCGTCGTGCCCAGAAGCGTGGCCTCGATCATATCGTGATCTCTCACGACGGCGAGCGGTTCAAGGACTTTCGACTTCCGCAACTATCCGATGTCGACGGTGTGCGGCGTCTCCTTCTTGAGAGCGGACAATGGCCAGCGTTCCGGAGTCGGCCATTTGAGCGAATACCAGACCCGACCGCGCAGCCCGCAGCAATCTTCGTCACAGCAATCGATACCGAACCGCTTTCTGCCGACCCTGCCGACCTGCTGCGAGAAGAACCTGAGGCTTTACGCACCGGGCTCGAAGCTATCCGCAATTTGACCAAGGGGCCTCTGTTTGTCTGTCAGGCACCTGGCGCGCCAGTGTTAGGAGACATTGATCGAGTTAAATATGTCAAATTCGCTGGACCGCATCCGGCGGGTCTTCCAGGAACCCACATGCACTATCTGATGCCGGTTGGCCGCACTCGCCACGTCTGGCATATCGGCTATCAGGACGTCATCGCCATCGGTCGCTTGTTTATGACGGGACGGATCTGGGCGGAGCGTGTCGTTTCGCTGGCCGGACCTGCCGTGTCAGAACCTTGCCTTGTTCGAACATTCATGGGTGCTGATCTCAATGAGCTTGTTGCCGACAGGTGCATTGCCGGGGCCGTCCATATCATATCCGGATCCGTGCTTTCGGGGCGTCTGGCCCGGTTTCTTGGACGCTATCACATCCAGGTTTCCGCCCTGATGCAGAACCGGGATTGGAGGGGGAAAAGCTTTTTCGTCCGCCTTGCCAAAGCACTGGACGAAGATAGGACCGGTGCAATCATTCCGATAACGGCGCACGAGAACGTGATGCCGTTCAACATTCCACCGGTGCCGCTTCTCCGCGCCCTAAGCGTTGGCGATGCGGAAACGGCAGAGCGGCTTGGGTGTCTAGAACTGGCAGAGAGCGACATGGCTCTTCTTACACATGTATGCCCGTCAAAGGCTGATTACTCTTTATTGTTGCGCAAAGTGCTTGATGAAATCGAGAAATGGACCTGATGACGTCACGCAACGGTACTAAGCAGTTCTTAGCTCAGACCGGTGTTCTGCCGGTTCGCTCGGGCACGAGCGTCCGCTCATTGTCGGTGCTGGAGTTCTCCGCCCTCCTCGCTCCACTGATCGTCGCTGCGTTCGAGCGGGAAAGCCAATGGTTATGGATACTACTCGTCGCCAATATTGCGGTCCTGCTTTGGCAGCGGGTCTTTGCTGAGATCCGCGGGAGGCCTTTCACACCGGACGGCGTCGTGACGGCAATTGCCTGTGCAATAGTACTGCCGAGCTCAACACCGTTGTGGCAAGTTGCGCTCTCGCTCAGCTTCGGAATCGTCGTAGGCCAAGAAATTTTTGGAGGTCGCGGTCGTAATTTTCTCAATCCAGCAACGGTGGCGCTTGCGTTCTTAATCTTTTCTTACCCTGACAGGACGCTCGAAGTGCTGAGCCCCGCCATTGGCCTGTCCGTCATTCCGGGAGCCCTGTTATTGCTGGTTGGCGGGCTAATTTCGCCGCGCGTTATCGTTGGCGCGCTTGTTGGTTTGCTCTTGACTTCCACTCTCGTCGATACGACCCAGCTGGCCGCCAACATGCTGCCGGCCAGCTTCATATTTGGCCTTGTATTCTTTGCTGCTGATCCGGTCGCGGCGGCATCTACCAACGCAGGGCGGTGGGTCTACGGTGTCTTCTTCGGCACAATGGTGGCTTTGCTAGCGGGCGGTGGTGCAGTGAGGGTGGAAACGGTTGTGTCGGCTGCACTGCTTGCCAGCGTCTTTGCGCCCCTGATCGACAGCGGCATCCTCAAGCTCAACGCTTATCAGCGAGGACGAGGCTATGGATGAGTTCAATCCATTGGTTTGGTGGCGCCGCCTGCTTGAACTGCCCAACACGAGCGGATTGAAGGCCGTCGTGGTTGTAC
>JARFQY010000208.1 GCA_029287535.1 Filomicrobium sp. | reverse complement strand
CCGCTGGCCGAGGCGCTGGTCACGAAGCCCGCCGACCTGACGCAGATCGCCAAGAATAACCTGGGCGTCTATCCGGCCGATTTGGTCTTCGCCATGATCTCCGGGCGCCAGGGCGTCATGGGCCACCAGTCGTTTCAGATGCCGAGATTCTGGCAGCGCTTCCAGCAGACCGAGGGCGAGCGCGGCTTCGATAAGCCCGAAGTCAGGATCAAGGCGATCGTCGACTACCTGGCCACCATCCAGGCGCCTTAGACGGCCGCATGTCAGTTTTTCGCTAAAGGCGCCGGTACATCACCAGTGCGTCGACGAAACCGGCCTCCGGGTGGTTGAACACGTCCGGCAGGCGACCGACGGTCTCAAAGCCAAACGACTCCCAAAGCCGAATGGCATGTGTGTTGGTGGCGATGACGAAATTGTACTGCATGGCCAGGAAGCCGCGCTCCCGCGCCAGCTCCAGTGAGTGCGCGCACATACGCCGGGCAACACCCCGGCGGCCGGCGGCCCGGTCGGTTACGAAGCCGCAGTTTGCGACATGCGAGCCGCCGCCCGGCTGATTGGCGCGCAGGTAGTAAGTGCCGATGATCTTGCCGTCTTCCTCGGCGACAAGCGTCTCTCGATCTGCGCCCATCCATGCGGCTAGCGCGTCGGCTTTACTAATGTCGCGCGGGTAGGTGTAGGTCGCGCCCTCACGCAGGACTGGCTCAAGAACGTCCCAAACTGCGTCTCGATCCGCGCGCCCGGCGGGTCGAATGATCAATAGCGCCTCCTTTTGAGAATGCTGCGGGTTCCAGCGAGCATCCAAGGCGCCCCGCCGCTGTCCGCCGGTGCGTGTAAAGCTAGCATGGGTGACCCGGGCTTCGAAAGGCGACGCGCCGAAGGTGCGCACGAGGAATCGAAGGCGATTCCCGCTGGGTCCTCCGCGTGCTAGCCATAATGCTGGAGGCGCCAGTTACCCAACCCAACGGTCGACAAAGGCCATGCCCGATGCCGCATCAGATCCCTTTGATCTCCAGCGCTTCGTCGATGCGCAGGAAACGGTTTATGCCGATGTTTGCCGCGAGCTTCGCGCCGGCCAAAAGCAGAGCCACTGGATGTGGTTCGTCTTTCCGCAGCTCGCGGGCCTCGGCTCCAGCGCCACCGCCCAACGCTTCGCTATCGTGTCCCTTGAAGAAGCCACCGCCTACCTGGCGCACCCCATCCTCGGACCCCGGCTCAGCGAATGTACACGGTTGACCCTCGACATTGAAGGCCGTTCGGCCAAAGAGGTTTTCGGCTGGCCCGATTGGATGAAGTTCCGCTCGTCAATGACGCTGTTCGCCGAGGCCGCCAGCGACAATGCTCTGTTCGTCGCCGCGCTTGAGGCGTTCTTCGACGGCGAGCCCGATGAGGCGACCCTGAGCAGACTGTGACGCATGCCCCGAGCGTGCCGCCAGCTCGCATCAGTCCCTGGCCCAAGCCGATTTCAACGCCAGGCCCGCACAGATTTCTCGGCCTGGACCTGACGGGTGTTGCTGCAACTCAGCACTCATTTCGGTCTGTCGCGCCATGCCGAGGAGTCCCCTCGTACGTTAACCAAAAGCCTGCGACATCGTTGCGGTTGCCGCGCGCATCATGAGCTTGGATACGTACGTCAACCCACACTCTTCTGGGTGAGAAAATATAGGAGACCCATATGATTAGGACAAAGTCCTGCGTTCTCGTCGCAGCAATTGTTGCTTGTCATTTTCTTGCTCTCCCCGCCATGACCGCACAGGCCAAGGAGAACATCGAATTCTGGCCAAAGGTGAAGGTCGGAGGCAAGACCTGCTTGAGGAGCCACGAGCATTACGGCGAGAGCCCGCCATGGCCCTCCAAGCGCGGCGCCAGGGCCGCGGCCATCCGCAAGTGGGAGAGCTTCACCACCTGGGAATATGGCAGGGCGTGGGGCCGCTATTCAAATGCCACGGGCAAGAGCCTGAGCTGCGATCAGGCGAAAGGCCGCTGGATCTGCAAAACATCGGCGCGACCCTGCCGGCGAGGATGAGCCCTGCGATTGTCGGCAAGTTGGGAATGCCGGCGGCCCTTGGCGTTTCTTCATCACTCTGGCTTAGAGCCGCATCTTGGCGTTGCACTGTCCTTGTATCGGGCGCAGTCTGTTGGGCGTCTACGACAAACAAGAACAGGAGGACGACGTCATGGCTGAGAGTGTCTACAAGGTCATTGAATTGGTCGGAACGAGCACCGAGTCCTGGGAAAAGGCAGCGACAACCGCTGTAAATCGTGCGGCGGAAACCCTGCGCAATCTGCGTGTCGCCGAGGTCGCCGAACAGGACCTCGTGATCGAGGACGGCAAAGTGACGGCCTACCGCACAAAGGTGAGGGTATCCTTCAAATTTGAAGACTGAGCAGCGTCGCCGGCTCGCTCCCGGCGTCTCTCAATCGCGACTTCTTTTGACAAGACCGACCGGCGGAAATCCGCCGGTTACGCAATGCCAATCAGGCGAAAATGCCGGCGGAAAGGGCCTCCGCCGGCTTTTTTGCGCCTGCCTGTTTCTCTCCAAAAGCCGGACAAGTTAGACCAATTGCCGCACTGCAATAAAGTGCCATTGTGCGTTGCAGCAAATCTCGTCACGCTACGACTTGCCTGACTGGGGCGCATTGAAAGCCCGGCGAATTGGCAAATCAACGATGGCGGGCCGAACGTGCCGCGGCACAAATTGGGACGGAAGGAAGCATTGGCAATGCCCAAGAAGATCCTGTTGGTCGACGACCACCCTCTCATGCTCGACGCACTCCGAACGGTGGTCAGCAAAATTCGTCCGGGCGCTGAAATCGTTGAGGTCTACTCAATCGAGGAGGCGCGCAAGGCGATCAAACGGGAACGCGACTACGACCTCGTATTGCTGGATTTGCGGCTGCCCGACACCCAGGGCGTCAGCGGTCTCCTAAATCTCAAGGTGCACTTTCCGCAGTTGCGGGTCCTCGTTGTCTCGGCCTATGCCCACGAGGAGACAATCGAGAACTGTTTTCTGGTCGGCGCGAATGGCTTCCTTTCAAAATCGCTGCGCATGAAGGACCTGGAGGCGGCCATCGACAACGTCATGGCCGGCAAGAAGGTCGTCCCGGCCGGCCCACTCGTGACCAAAGACGCGATCCCGCCCATGGGTTCGTTCAACCCTCTGAAGCGATTGACATTCCAGCAGGCGCGGGTGCTCCATCATGTGTGCCGCGGGCTGCTGAATAAACAGATCGCTTTTGAACTCGGTGTCGGCGAGACGACGGTCAAGGCGCACATGCGTGAGATATTCCGCAAGCTTGGCGTCGCCTCCAGGACCCAGGCACTCGTCAGGATCATGAGATTGGAGCCGGGCCAGCAGGGTGCCGACCGCGCAATCGAGCAGGCCACATGACAGCGTGGTCCAAGCCGCGCCTCTCCATCGAAAGACCGCGAACTGGCCATTGACTTGGCCCGCCGACATTGCCAAGCATCTTAGGTGACCGCCCGTCGAACTGGAGATGCCGATCAATGTCGGATAGCGACGCTGGCGCGGCCTCTGCGCCGCTGGAAAAGACTGCGCTTTATGATCTGCACGTCGCGCGCGGGGGGCGAATGGTTGGGTTTGCCGGCTACGAGATGCCGGTACAGTTTCCGCCGGGTATCCTCAAGGAGCATCAGCAGACCCGCGAAGCGGCAGGTTTGTTCGACGTCTCGCACATGGGCCAGCTTGCCATCACTGCTAACAGCGGTGCCATTGGTGACGCGGCTCTCGCCCTGGAAACCCTTGTTCCAGCAGACGTGAAATCGCTCCCGACGGGCCGTCAGCGCTATGCGTTTTTCACCAACGAGGAAGGCGGCATCCTCGACGATCTCATGATCGCCAATCTCGGCGACCGGTTGCTCCTCGTGGTCAACGCAGCAACCAAGACGGCTGATGAAGCACTCCTCAGATCAAACCTTCCGGATACCGTTCGTCTTGAGCGTCTCGACCGTGCGCTCATCGCGCTGCAGGGACCAAAGGCCGTCGACGCCTTGAGGAAACTGGCGCCAGAGGCCGGTGACATGCGCTTCATGGACGTTCGCCAACTCAACGTCGGCGGCGTGCCGTGCACGGTTTCTCGCTCCGGCTATACGGGTGAGGACGGCTTTGAAATCAGCCTCCCCCAAGATGCAGCAATCACCATTGCCGAAGCGCTCCTCGCCGACGATAACGTCGAGCCGATCGGCCTCGGTGCCCGGGACAGCCTGCGCCTCGAAGCGGGCCTCTGCCTTTACGGCAATGATATCGATACCGGCACGACACCGGTTGAAGCGGGCCTGACTTGGGCCATTCCGCGCAGCCGGCGCGCAGGCGGTGAACGAGCCGGCGGATTTCCGGGTGACACGGTGATTTTGCAGCAACTCAGTGAGGGCAGCGACCGGCTGCGGGTCGGCCTGCTGCCTGAGGGGCGTGCACCTGTGCGCGCCGGAGCACAGCTCTTTCAGGAGGAATCGGGCGGAGTGGCCGTCGGCACCGTGACCTCTGGCGGATTTGGTCCCTCACTCGGCCGCCCCGTGGCCATGGGCTATGTGCCGAAAGCTCTGGCGACGGCGGGCACACGTTTTTTTGCGGATGTTCGCGGCAAGCGCCTACCGGTCGATGTCGCCGAGCTTCCTTTCCACAAACCGGACTACAAACGGACGTAAGTGCCGATACGCACGGAGGGTGATGTGCTGAAATTCACAAAGGACCATGAGTGGCTGAATATCGACGCGGACACGGCGACCGTCGGGATCACCGCCCATGCGGCCGAGCAGCTTGGAGATCTGGTCTTTGTCGACCTGCCCGAAGTCGGCGCCCAGTTTGCCATGGGCGACAATGCTGCGGTGGTTGAATCCGTCAAGGCGGCTTCCGATGTCTATGCCCCGGTCTCTGGCAAGATCACCGAGGTCAACCAGGCCATTGTCGATGACCCGTCAATCGTCAATTCGGACCCAGGCGGGGCCGGCTGGTTCTTTAAGATCAAGCTGGATAAGTCTGCCGAGACTGAAGGCCTGCTTGACGAAGACGCCTATAAGCAACTCATTGCCTAGCGGACATGTTAGAACCAGAAACCTACAAGCCCTACGACTTCGCCAATCGCCGCCACATCGGCCCTTCGCCGGAAGAAATCGCCGAGATGCTGAAGGTTGTCGGCTTCGACAGTCTCGACGCATTAATCGACGCGACCGTGCCGGAAGGCATCAGGCAGAAGGAGCCGTTGGTGCTTGACCGGCCGGTCACCGAACTGGGCTCCCTTGACCGTATGCGCGATGTCGCCCGCAAGAATGAAGTCCTGACGTCGCTCATCGGCCAGGGCTATCATGGCACCATTCTTCCCGCCGCCATTCAGCGCAATATCCTCGAGAACCCTGCGTGGTACACGGCCTACACGCCCTACCAGCCGGAGATCAGCCAGGGCCGCCTCGAAGCGCTCTTGAATTTTCAGACGATGGTGACGGACCTGACCGGGCTCGATATCGCGAATGCCTCGCTGCTTGATGAGGCGACCGCCGCCGCCGAAGCGATGGCCATGGCTCACCGTTTGTCCAAGACCAAGCACGATACCTTCTTTGTTGATGAAGAGTGTTTGCCTCAGACGATCGCCGTACTCAAGACGCGCGCCGAGCCGCTTGGATGGCGCATTGTCGTCGGCAGTCCGCAAAACGACCTCATCGAGGACGAGGTTTTTGGAGCAATCTTCCAATACCCGGGCGTCTGCGGCGAGTTCCATGACTTCACCGGGTTGATCGAACGCCTGCACAATGCCGGAGCGCTTGCCGTCATGGCTGCTGATCCCATGGCGCTGACGCTTCTCAAGCCACCTGGTGAAATGGGTGCTGATATCGCGGTCGGTTCGATGCAGCGCTTCGGCATGCCGGTCGGTTATGGCGGTCCGCATGCCGGCTACATTGCCGTCAAGGACGCCTACAAACGCGCCCTGCCCGGTCGTCTGGTCGGCGTCTCCGTCGACAAGCGCGGCAACCGCGCCTACCGGCTTGCCCTGCAAACTCGCGAGCAGCACATCCGCCGCGAAAAGGCAACGTCGAACATCTGCACGGCTCAGGTTCTACCGGCGGTGATCGCGGGCATGTACGCGGTGTTTCACGGACCCCGCGGTCTTCGCGCCATCGCCGAACGCATTCATCGCAATACCGTTAGGCTTGCCGAGGGGTTGGCCTCGCTGGGCTTCGAAATCGCCCCGGAGGCGTTCTTCGACACGATAACCGTTGAGGTCGGGCCCTATCAGGGGCTCATCATGAAGAATGCCGTCGACAACGGGGTCAACCTAAGAAAGGTTGGCCAGGACCGGATTGGCATCACTATTGATGAGCGCACGCTGCCGGCGACTTTGGAAGCCGTATGGCGGGCGTTCGGTGGTTACAATCTGAGATTCCGTGACGCCATGCCGCCCTACAGACTGCCGAGCGAACTCGTCCGTCAGTCGACTTATCTGCAGCACCCCGTCTTCCATATGAATCGCGCGGAAAGCGAGATGACTCGCTACATGCGGCGGCTCGCCGACCGTGATCTGGCGCTGGACCGGGCGATGATCCCGCTCGGCTCGTGCACGATGAAGCTCAACGCCACGGCCGAGATGTTGCCGATCACGTGGCCGGAGTTCGCGGAGATTCATCCCTTTGCGCCTGCCGACCAAGTTGGTGGTTACGCAGAGCTGATCAGCGATTTATCCGACAAGCTCTGCCGCATCACGGGCTACGACGCCATCTCGATGCAGCCCAATTCCGGTGCACAGGGCGAGTATGCCGGCCTTCTCACGATCCGCGCTTACCACCGGTCCCGGAGTGAAGCGCATCGCGATGTGTGCCTCATACCGTCATCGGCGCACGGCACCAATCCAGCTTCCGCTTCGATGTGCGGTATGGAGGTTGTCGTCGTTGGAACCGACGCGCATGGCAACATTGATCTCGAGGACTTCCGCGCCAAGGCGCAGGCCCACGCCGACAGGCTTGCTGCCGTCATGATAACGTACCCGTCGACCCACGGCGTCTTCGAGGAAACAGTTCGCGAGGTCTGCGAAGTCGCGCATTCCTATGGCGGTCAGGTTTATCTCGACGGCGCCAATTTGAACGCATTGGTCGGGCTCGCAAGGCCCGGCGACATCGGCGCCGATGTCAGCCATCTCAATCTGCACAAGACATTCTGCATCCCTCACGGCGGTGGCGGACCGGGCATGGGCCCGATCGGCGTAAAGGAGCACCTGGCACCCTTCCTGCCCGGGCATCCTGAAACCGGCGGAAGCGAGATGACGGTGTCGGCCGCGCCCTATGGTTCACCCGCGATCCTGCCCATATCCTGGAGCTACTGCCTGATGATGGGCGGCGAAGGTCTGACCCAGGCCTCGCGCATCGCCATACTCAATGCAAATTACATCGCAAAGCGCCTGTCGGAAGCGTATGCGATCCTTTACACGGGCGCCAATGGTTGCGTTGCTCACGAGTGCATCGTCGACACGCGTCCCTTCAAGGAGACCGCCGGCGTTACCGTCGACGACATCGCCAAGCGCCTGGTGGACTGCGGCTTCCATGCGCCGACCATGAGCTGGCCGGTTGCCGGCACTTTGATGGTCGAACCGACGGAGTCCGAAACCAAGGCTGAGCTTGATCGCTTTTGCGATGCCATGCTCGGGATTGCCGGGGAGATCCATGCCATCGTTGATGGAACTTCCGATCCCGACAACAACGCGCTCAAGAACGCCCCCCATACGGTGGAGGACCTGGTTGGCGAGTGGGAAAGGCCTTACTCGCGTGAGAACGCCTGCTTCCCGGCAGGTGCGTTTCGCGTCGATAAGTACTGGCCGCCCGTCAACCGTGTCGACAATGTCTATGGCGACCGCCACCTCATATGTTCATGCCCGCCGATGGAGACCTACGAAAAAGCGGACGCCTAGGCGTCCGCTGCTAGATTTTGCGGGCGTGGCAGCGTCCCGTTCACATGGCGTTCGCGAGTGGCGCCATGTCGGGCTTCTTACTTGGTTTGTATTTTGAGAAATCGACGTCCAGGTCCTCACCCCAGGTATCAAGCTGGAAGCCTGCGCGTCCCGAGCCGATAGTGTAGAACCGGTACCGCAGCGGGTTCTTTTTGTAATAGTCCTGATGATAGCCTTCGGCGACGTAGAAGCCTTTGAACGGCGAGATCTCAATTTTGATCGGCTTGTCGAAGGGGCCGTTCTTTGCCAGCTCGTCCCGGGATCGAATCGCGGCTTGGCGCTGTTCGTCATTGTGGTAGAAGATCGCCGGCCGGTACTGCCGGCCACGATCGGAAAACTGACCAGCGGTGTCGGTGGGATCAGCGGTGCGCCACAACACCTGCAAGAGGCCCTCGTACGTGATTTTCTCAGGATCGTAATAGACCTGCACGGCTTCTGTGTGGTTCGTTAGGCCGTATGCCACCAGCTCGTAAGTCGGCTTGTCGAATTCTCCGCCGGAGTAGCCCGAGAAAGCTTCCCGAACACCAGGCGCCTCCTGGAATGCCGCCTCGACACACCAAAAGCAGCCGCCCGCGAATGTTGCGACGGCGAGCCCTTCCTTGTCGAAGCTCTCGATGAGATCTGCATTTTCGCGCGCATGCGGTTCGGTTTGCGCGGAGACCATGAAGTAGGCCGCAGCTGCTCCAGCGAGGGCGAGTAAGGTGACAGCTAACGTTCGTTTCATGCCTGCCTCTTTGACGGTGCGATGCTTTGAGCGAAGTTTAGTCCCATTTGGGATGTGCGGGCCAAGAACGATCTAGTAACGGCCGATCACAGAGCTGTAATGGAAGTTGGCGTGGCAGCTTCAACTTATTCGCGACCTTCCAACCAAGGCTTGGCCAGCTTCACGATAATCTGGGCAAGTGTCAGCAACACAAACATCGCCAACATCGCCCCGACGATGCGAAACTCGGACAGTATCGTGGGGCCGGTGAACTGAGGCATCACCTGCCAGATGATGTAACACGCCCAAATAAGCGCTGCAGTGAATGCCAGCCCGAGAACGTGGACGGGCATCTTCGGCATAGGGTTTTCGTGCGCCATTTAAACTGACCTCGCCATTTTCAAAGCGGTTTGGTGGTCGTTGGGTCGATCTTGAAAATCAGAAGATCGCCGCGTTGCTCCAGCTGGCCCTCGACTTCGACAGGCTGTGCCACGAAGTCGAAATACTGGTCGTCTGCAAGCGGCCCACCCTCTTCATTGCCCAGCAACATAAAGTCCTGGCCTGCCACGGTGTCGGTTGCAACGAACACCGGCGGCACACCGCCCAGCAGGCAGAAGTTGGCGCAAGCCTTGTGGGCCAGGCCCGTCCCCGGGCGCATGGCGCCAGCGACGCATTTGCCATCGCAGATTTCGCCGGCAATTCGCCAGCGTCCGAGGTCCTTGACGGCCGGCGCATTTTGCGCACCTTCCTTCGGCGCCGTCACAGCCTCCATCTTGCCTACCTGCAGGGCATCAAGCTCCCCACGTTTCAAGAGGATGCCGCTGACTTCCACGAGCTGTCCATCGAGTTTGGCGGCTTCATTGGCAACGCCACGCTTCCCCTGACCATTGAGCATCAACGTCCGCCCGTTCGGAAATCTCTCGTTCGGTGACGCGTGAAGAATTGGGTAGGGTTCAGCTTCCAAAATGCCGATCAGATTTTGTTGCCCCGCGCCCCACAAGAAAGCGCCCGAGCCCGCACTCTTCTGCCCCGTCGCAGTAAAAAATCCGACAGCGGCAAAAAGCGCCACGAGGCCGATCGCGATAACCGGAAGAAACCAGCTTAACGAGCCTGGGGCGGCATTGATGTAGCCAACGAAGAATCCATCGTCATCTTTTCGGGTCATGCCGCCTCTCCTTGCCCCTCGAGCGGACTCATGACCGGTTCAACATGCGTCCCTGGCGGGTTGGCCGCTGGATTAAGGTAGAGCCGGTCACCGTCAAGCTTGAGCCGGTAGGTGGCGACCTTCTCCGTGAACGGCGCCGGTGCGCATCCGTCCTCCGGACGATACTGGAATCCGTGCCAAGGGCAGGTCACACAGCCATCGACGATCCGGCCTTCACCGAGCGGGCCATTTTGGTGTGCGCAGGCATTGGTGAGCGCGGACAGTTTGCTGCCGTGGCGGAAGATGGCGACCTTCTCGCCGTTGTCGAGCATAACGATCTTCGCCCGCCCGTCGGCGATTGTCGCGGGATCACCGATCTCCAGCCAATCTGCCGCGTCAATGCCCTGCAGCGCACCGGTTTGCTGCGCCTCTTCGCGCGCATCCCGTGATGCGGCGGCAACATGCAAAAGCGTGACGATTGCCACGCTCAGCACCGTAACAACGACGAATGGCCCGTTGTCACCGCTTTGCAGGTAGCCGAGCGCGATATGTGCGACGACCGCCGCATACGCGACGTAGATCGACATATGCAGCGCCTTCCATGTTGGCGGTGACAGGAACTTCAGCCAGAAGTCATGACTGGTCGCCGCCAGGATGATCAACACGAACAGCGCGAAAATGCCAAATGCCTCGAATGGAAAACCGATGACTTGGCCATAGCTTGTGTTCGAGACAAGCAGCCCGACATACGGGTCGGTCGGTGAGAAGTTGAAGTACCAGTCGATCACGAAGGCAGCGTGTGTGAAGGCAACCGCTGCAGTAATCACCCCGAGATGCCGACGGTTATAGAGTAAGGGCAGAAAACGCCGATCGAAGCGCGCCAGTGGGCCGATACATAACACAACGGTCAACAGCAAGAAGGCACACGTGCCGAACGCGCGCATACGCTGAATTGGATAGTCCGTGCCTTGCGCACCTGCCGACCAGTTCGGCGCGACCTTCAAGAACAGCAGTACATAAGCCGCGACCATGGCCAGCACGACGATGTCGTAGAAGATCTTGGATCGGTTCCACTGCACGGGCTCGTAGAGTACGCTCATGGCGCCGATGCCTCTTTGGGTGGCTCAAGTTGAACGGCTGGCCGCTTGTCGAACCGCGACTGCTGCAGCACGAAAGCTGCAATCAGAAGGCCGGGGAGCAGGAGCGCGAGCAGACCCCAGATGCGCCGATGCGCCCGTCGGTGTGCGGTCTTCATTGCCCTTCCCTTTCCTCGGTCAATCAGTTGGAACGAAACTCATCGTTGACCTTCAAGTTCAATCCAACGGGCGAGCACCACCGGCCACAAGACAACGATCCCCGGAATCAGGAGCGGGCGGAAGGCGTAGGCGCCGCGCGCATCTTCGTCGATCCGGTCGATCCCAACCAAAAGGAACGCGGCGGCGACGAGCGCACCGATCCCGGCGTAGATGGTGACAAGCCAGATGAGCAACTCAGCGGTTTCCATGCTCTCACCTCGTGTTCGTCAATGACATTGTCTCACCTCGGCCATCACGACCTTGAGCCCACGCCGGCGTATTCGATACCGGCAAGCGAGGCCATCTCGGTCTTGAACGTAATGAGGTCGGTCAACGCGAACTGGTTGAGGTGGCTGTGCCCACAAGCCCGCGCCATCACCTTCATGAGATCGACCGACGCCTGGAAGAAGTTGGCCAGCTGTCTGGCTGATTTCTCGACCACAAGGCGCGACACCAGATGCGGCTTCTGCGTCGCGATCCCGACCGGGCAGCTGTTCGTGTGACAAGCGCGCATCGCGATGCAGCCGATCGCCTGCATCGCCGAGTTGGAAACCGCGATCGCATCCGCACCAAGCGCCAAGGCTTTGATGAAGTCCGGTGGATAGCGCAGACCACCCGTGATCACGAGCGACACGTCGTTGCGGCCAAGCCTGTCCAGATGCCGCCTGGCTCGCGCCAGTGCTGGGATCGTCGGCACGGAGATGTTGTCGCGGAACAAAATCGGTGCCGCACCCGTTCCGCCGCCGCGACCATCCAAAATGATGTAGTCGACGCCGACATCCAAAGCCGCATCGATGTCGTCCTCGATGTGCTGTGCCGAAAGCTTGTAACCAATCGGGATGCCGCCGGTGCGTGAGCGTACCTCATCAGCGAAAGCACGTATGTCGTTGGGCGATGACCAGTCGGGGAAGCGCGATGGTGAGATGGCATCCTCACCCTCGTTCAACGCTCGGACTTCGGCGATTTTGCCGGTCACTTTCTTGCCAGGCAGGTGTCCACCGGTGCCGGTCTTTGCTCCCTGCCCGCCCTTGAAGTGAAACGCTTGTACGGACTGCAGCTTGTCCCAGCCGAACCCGAAGCGGCCGGAGGCAAGCTCATACAAATAACGGCTGTTGGCCTGCTGTTCCTCGGGCAGCATTCCACCTTCGCCCGAGCAAATTCCGGTACCCGCCAGTTCCGCCCCGCGCGCCATGGCGAGTTTGGCGGGTTCGGATAGCGCGCCAAAGCTCATGTCCGAAACGAAGATCGGAATATCAAGCCGCAACGGCTTTTGCGCATTGGGGCCAATCACCGTGTCGCTGCCTACGGGCTCATCATCAAGCAAAGGCGCGCGGTGCAGCTGTGCCGTCAGGATCTGGATGTCATCCCAATCCGGCAGCTCTGTGCGCGGTACGCCCATTGACTCGACGACTCCGTGATGCCCGGTTTTCTTCAGGCCATCGCGCGCGTATTTGTGAATGAGCTTGGTGTGCGGCTCTTCCTCGGTCCCCGCAAGGTCGGCATAAAGCCCCAGATATTCATCGCGCTTGTAGTGCTGCGGATGGACCTTCGCCCAATTCTCGATCTCGTCGGCGTCGACGCAAACTTGACCGTCTTCAATCCAGGCGGTGAATTTCTGCAAGACCTCATTGTTGGCATACTCGGACACGCCGGTTTCCAACCGATAGTCCCAATTGTGCAGCGGGCACATGAGGTTATCGCCATCGATATAGCCGTCCGCCAATAAGGCCCCTCGATGCAGACAACGTCCATAAAGAACGGAGACCTGATCATCAAAGCGCGTAACCACCAGGTCGACTTCACCGACAAGTGCATAGGTCGGCTGGCGGTCGGCAAGTTCGTCGAAGGCAACGAGCGCCGTCTTGTTCATCTTACTCTTGGCCCCTTTCGCCCGATGTTCCCGTCAACAATGACGGCTTCAATAACTTGGTACCAGCATCTTTCAAAGGCTTTGCCGCCGGCGCTGCCATGGGCTGTACTTCGCCTGGTGCGTTCGTGCGTTTGACCCAACGTCCGTACCACTGCGCCCCAGGCACAGCAGTGATGCCATGTAGCAATGCGCTGAGCGCAACAGTCAAGATCACGATCATCAGTACCTCGGATGCGTGCGGTGTTGCCACCTTGGAAAGGACGAGAAGAGCGAAAAGCGCTGAAGCCAGGCCACGCGGACCAAACCATCCCAGAAATAGCCGTGTCATTGGTGCGGCTCCGGAACCAATCATTGCGACCCAAATCGCTACGGGACGCACAATGAATAGCGACGCAATGGCAATTACGATGCTGATCCAACCTGAAACAGATAATGCTTCCGGCAATAGGATCATACCCACCATTAAAAAGGCCACGAGTATCAAAGCCTGGCCTTCTGATTCAGCGAATTCAAAAGCGAAACTGCAACGTTTTTGCAAAAGATTCCCAAAGCATAATCCGCCGACAAACGCCGCAATAAAGCCGTTTCCGCCGATCATGTCCGCAAGCAGGTAGCAAAGGGCTGCAAGAGCAACGACCGCAACGCCCTCCAGTGCGCGGTCGCTCCAGCCCTTATCCGCTGCATGCTTGAGAGCGATGGCGCCGGGCACGCCGACCAGAAGGCCGGCCAGCGGGCCAAGCACGACCTGCTTGAGTCCGAACGCAACCCAGTCGAGCGTGCCGCCTAGTGAATGCGTGGCACTGGCCATACAAGCAAACAGGATGACCGCCGGCAGCGCTAAACCATCATTCAGCCCGCTTTCAACCGTCAGCGCGCGCCGCACGCGCTCCGGAACGGCCGGGTTGGTAACCACCGCCTGCCCTAGAGCCGCGTCGGTTGGCGCCAGGATTGCCGCCAGCAGTGCCGCCTCCCAAATGGGCCAGCCCGGAAGCAGTACGGCGGCAATGAGCGTGCCGAGTCCGATCGCCACCGGCAGCCCGACGACCAGCATGCGCAGCGGCCAGGAATGGTCCTGTCGCAGGCGGGAAAGGTCAACCTGAGCGGCGTAGGTGAATAAGACGAGCACCAGCGTAATCTCGGCGACCAGATGCAGCGCCTCGTGGGCGTGTTCGTCGGATTCGAATAAGCCGCTGACGGACAGCATCGCGCCAAATGCGAGAAACACCAACGGGGCGGTCAACAAGGACGAGGTGACGCGACGGCTCACCAGCGCGAATGCCAACGTCGCAACAGCAATTGCAAAATAGACGATGTCGACCATTCGCTGTCTCTTCCGAGGCTGGCACGGGTAATAAATAGGCAACCCACTAAGAGATGCACCGTTGCGCTTCGACGTAACACCGAAAAATGAGATTTTGACTTCAATTCGATGACCGTCCCAACAAATCCCTTCATCAGCTGGCTTTGTGGAACTAATGTCATATCGGCGTAGATTGGATATGTAATCAATCGTCGTTTGCCGCATCAGAGCATAAATTACGAAGGGCCCGGAAATGTCGTCATCGGCACAACTTGAATGGATCAAAGTCGCCAACGTTACCGATCTGCCGTCGGGTCGTGTAATGACTGTGACGGCAGGGACGACATCGATCTGCTTGTCCCATTTCGAAGATCAGTGGTCGGCGATGGATAACCGCTGCCCGCACCAGGGCGGCCCGCTCGGCGAAGGATCCATCGAAACAGGTGTAGACGGCAAATGCTGGATCCGTTGCCCGTGGCATGGTTGGGACTTTGATCCGCTGACCGGAAAGCCGCCCGGCGGCCACGAGGACACCGGCCAGAAGCTCTATCCGCTTGAGATCCGCGGCGACGAGATTTTTGTTGGGCTTGAGCGAGAGCCAGACGTTCCGCGAACCGTGTCCGACCGCATGGCGGAGACCATGGTCAACTGGGGCATCAAGCGTGTGTTCGGCATGGTCGGTCATTCGAACCTGGGGCTCGCCGAAGCAATCCGCCGCCGCGTTGTTGACGGCCAGATGAGCTACGTCGGCATCCGACATGAAGGCGCCGCCTCGTTTGCATGCTCCGGCTACGCGAAGCTGACCGGCCATCCGGCCGCCTGCCTGACCATCGCTGGTCCTGGTGCAACCAACCTTCTCACCGGGCTATGGGACGCCAAAGTGGACCGAGCACCGGTTCTGGCCTTGACGGGCCAGGTTCAAACCCAGGTCTTCGGTCCGGGAGCGTTTCAGGATATTGATCTGGCTTCGGCCTTTGCCGCCGTCAGTCGCTTTTCCCAGATCACGTTGCCTTCGTCCAATCACGCCGAGCTCGTCTCGTTAGCGTGCAAGACCGCATTGGTCGAGCGCGATGTGTCTCATCTGATCTTCCCTGATGACGTCCAGACAATTCCCGCCGGCGATGCCCCGGCAGGCAGCCCGGTCGGTCGCCTCGCAACACCCGTCGTTTTGCCGGACCCGCGCGAGGTCGAAGCATCACTTGAGATGATTGCGAAATCCCGCCGGCCGATGATTGTCACGGGTTACGGTGCGATTGAAGCCAGGGCCCAGGTCATTGCCTTGGCCGAGGCCCTGAAGGCACCGGTGCTGACGACATTCAAAGCCAAGGGCCTCATCCCGGATTCGCACCCCAACGCCGGCGGCGTGCTCGGACGTTCCGGGACTCCGATCGCCAGTTGGTTCATGAACGAATGCGATCTCATCATCGCTCTTGGCTCGTCGTTCGCCAACCATACCGGCATCGAACCCTCCAAGCCGATTATTCAAGTTGACTTCGAACGAATGCAGCTCGGCAAGTTCCATCCCGTCACGCTGCCAATCTGGGGCGAGATCGCCGCCACCGCGACGGCGTGGCTGGAGCGACTGCCGGAACGTACCGGCGCCGTTGACCAGATTTCTGAAATCGCCGAGCGCTGGCGCATTTGGCGTGAGGAGAAAGCCACGCGGCTGGCCGCCGATCAATCCAATGGTCTTGCCTCGGTGGCTGTCTTTGAATCGCTTACCCGCAAGATCCCCCATGACGCCGTCATCGCCGTCGACGTTGGCAACAACACCTACTCCTTCGGGCGCTATTTTGAGCCGCATGGGCAACGCATCTTGATGTCTGGTTATCTGGGTTCGATTGGCTTTGCCTTCCCAGCAGCCCTTGGCGCCTGGGCGGCAACCCAGGACATTCCCGAGTATGCCGGCCGTAAGGTCATCTCGATTTCCGGCGACGGCGGCTTCGGCCAGTACGCCATGGAGTTCAATACCGCGGTGAAGTACGGCATGGATATCACCCATATCTTGCTCAACAATTCCCAGCTCGGAAAAATCTCTAAGGAGCAGCGCGCCGGAGAATGGCCGGTTTGGCAGACCGATCTGCACAATCCCAGCTTCAGCGCGTACGCCAAGTTATGCGGTGGATACGGTGCGCGCGTCACCAAGGCCGAACAGCTTGATGATGCTGTCGCTGCTGCTCTGGCTCATGATGGCCCGGCGCTTGTCGAGATCATTACCGACCCCGAATTGGTCTGACCAAGATCTCTTGAGGAGCGTGATGGTGGGCTCACGAAGTTGTCAGGCAGCGTTTCCTGGCTCCGCTTTGACCAGCGCGCTACTGTCCAAGCGGCAACAGAACCAAGATGCACGCTTAGCAATACAACTGAGTGGCAAGTTTCACAGAGGAACGCCAATGACATTACCCAGGACCATTATTGGATTTCTGCTGGCGGCCGTCGCGATGATCGGCCCGTTAGCGAGTGGGGCTTTCGCGGCAACCAATGCGAAGCCGATCGAGGTCAAGGGCGAGATCATTGACACCTGGTGTTACCTGTCCGGCGTTATGGGCGGCCCCGACGCTGTGGTTGGATCAGCCCACCACACATGCGCGCTTTGGTGCGCGGCCGGCGGGATCCCCGTTGGCGTCCGGGCCGAGGACGGCACAGTCTACATGGTCTTGAAGATCAAGGGCGAAGACCCGCTCGCACAGACTGACACCATCATGGAAATCCAAAGCAACGTGATCGTCGCGAAGGGCAACCACTATGTGCGCGATGGCGTCAATTATCTCGTCGTCGAAAAGGTTGTCGCAAACGAAGGCATCACCAACAAGAACCATGAAGACTTCGGGCCGATACCTGGCTTCGCTGTTCCAGAAGAGGAGTGAGGCGGATCATGCCGACAAGAAACTTCATGACCTGGCTCGCCGCCGCGTGTTTGCTGACCGCGAGCGCCTCCGCAATGCAAGCACAGGACTTTTCCAAGGGTAGCAACGCAAATGAGCTTGGGCTGACCGGCGAAGCAAAGGCGATGTTCTCGGGCAAGGTGGTTGATATTCTGTGCGAGTTGTCCGGTGACTGCCCTCCCAACTGTGGCGGTGGCAACCGCAACATGGGCATCGTCCGCGCGGCCGATAACAAGCTCATAGTCGTCGCCAAGAACGCACAGTTCGAGTTCAACGGGCCCGTCGACGACCTTTTGCCCTACTGCAACAAGACCGTCGATGTCGATGGTTTGCTGCTTTCCGATGACTCGGGTTTTGATGCCAAGGTCTTCATGGCGCAGTTCATTCGATTGAGCGGCGAAAAGGAATGGAAGAAAGCCGATCTTTGGACCGAGGCATGGGAAAAGCGCAATCCAAAGGTCACCGGTGAGGGCCCGTGGTTCCGTCGTGATCCACGCGTGATCAAGCAGATTGATAAGAGCGGATACTTCGGTCTCGGGCATGAGGTTGATGAGCAATGGCGCAAGGAAAACGAGTGACGGCGATGAACCGCTACGCGCCCGCTTCGGTGGCGTTGGCAGTCGCGACGCTGTTCGCGGCCGGCGGCTCCCTGGCCCACAATGGCGTTGTTCATGAGACACCAGAGGAAGCCCGCCAGCACCGCGCGCTCGACGAAAACACCTCGGGCTTCCCGAACATCAAGGGCGGAGATTTCCGCCTGGTCGACCAAACCGGTGCGATTAGGACCTCCCAGGACCCTGACGGCCGGTTCCAGCTCCTCTTCTTTGGCTATGCCACTTGCAAAGCCATTTGCTCGGTGGCTCTACCGCGCATGGCGGAGGCCGTCGAGCATTTGGAAAGCAACGGCCTCATCGTTACGCCCGTGATGATCACCGTCGATCCCGAGCGCGACACAGTCAAAAATCTGGCAAGCGCGGTCCCAAAGATTCATCCGCGAATGATTGGTCTGACGGGCGATGAAAAAGCGCTGGAAGAGGCCTACAAGGCGTTTCAGGTCGAGCGCAAGGTTGTGTTCGAGCATCCCGAGCATGGCGCCGTGTACGCCCATGGGTCTTTCATTTATCTGCTCTCACCGGACGGCAACTTCAAAACCCTGTTGCCGCCTATTCTCAGCTCCGAACGAATGACGGAACTCGTCCGCGCCTACGTGAATGGCAAGAAGTAGGCTCGGAGGGCCAATGACCACGGTGGCCTTCAACTCGCAATAGCTCGTTTGTGATAGTTGGATCGGGATTGTGAGTGTCCCGAAGTTGCTCTGACGTTTTATAGAAAAGCCGCAACAAACATCACGTTTGGCTTTCAAAAAAACGATCGGATCATACCATGAGCACAACCACACTGACGCACAATCACGCCGACGGATTCCCGGCCCTCTCTCTCCAGACGCTCGCCACCATTATCGTTGCGGGTAGCATCGCGACCATCGCTTTCGACCTCTTTGGTCAGGCGATTTCACCCATGCTCGGCTTTGCCAGCCTGGCTCCGGTACCACTTGCCACTCGCACTTGGGAGGTCGTGTTCGGCAACGCCTATGGCCCCGGAGGACATTTGCTTCACTACATCGCCGGTGTGGTCGCTTATCCGATTGGGTGGATGTTCATCTGGCGCCCGGTCATGGAACGCATCGCTCCGCAGCTGAATTGGTTTCTTTCAGCCACGTTTTATGGCGTCGCGCTCTGGGTTTTCGCGCTTTACGTGATGGCTCATCTGGTCGCCGGCAATCCGCCATTCCTAGGCTTCATCCAGCTGACCTGGGTCGCACTTGTCGGCCACATCCTCTACGCCTGGGTTGTCGCCCTGGTCGAGCGTCAACGCAGCTGAGGCCCTGTGTCTATGACGATGGCTGCGCGAACTGGCTGCGCGTGGCCTCGTCGTCTCCGGCGTGCGGCTTGACGATTGTCTCCGCGACCGCGCCTGGCGGTGTTCTCTTCGATTTCACCAGCCAAGGCGCCGACTTGAAATAGGCCGCGATCTGTGCCGCCCACACCAACAATGCAAACCCGAAGATGTTCACAAAGGCTGTGAGCAGGAATGTATGACCGAGTTGATCAAGAACCATACCGAACAGCATCGCCAGGAACTGTCCCGCCATGAATACACCGAGCGCCTGTTGCCCGACGGTACAGCAGATGGGAACCAAGGGACCCTTGATCGCGCGCAGGTTTTCGCCGTTCTCTCCAGCCAGCGCATACGCCAAGTAGGCAAGGCATAGGAAGTGCACGTAACGCAGGATGCCAAAGTGGGATTTGTCGATCAGCGGCTCGATTGCCGCCCGCGCGGAGCTGAACGCCGCGAAATTTTCTAGGAACCACGCCGTTGCGAACGGCACCGTAGCGACGACGCCGACAGCCGCCACAATCATCAGGCGGCGGTCCACCGGTGGCGCCGGGATCCAGCCCCGCATGAAGGCGAACCCTGTAAAGAACACCAGCTGCCAGGCGAACGGGTTGAAGAACCAGACGCGTTCGCTCCACGGCTCGGCAGGAAGATCGAGGAATCCGAACGTTGCCAGCAGCCACAGCCCGACAACCAGCCCAAGCACATAGACTCGCCCAAGCTGCGACAGCGCCATGACCACCGGAATCAGCATCAGGATGACCAGATACATCGGCAGGATGTCGAAGTAGTTGGGCACATATGTCAGCGTCATCAGGCCGACGAGGTTCGTCCCCGTGTCTCCGGATAGGAACGGCACGAGATTGAGCCCGCGAGTGTAGGCGCCATTGGTCTGTAGCCAGGCGTCGCCGACAACGATCAGAGCCGAGACGAGAAAGAAGATGCAGATGTGGGCCCAATAAACCTGCCAACACCGATAGGCGATGCGGGAGAGGCCGAGCCCGAAGCCCTGTTCGCTGAATAAGCGACCGAAGGCAATCGCCGAAGCCATTCCCGAGCAAAAAACAAAAATCTCGGTTGCATCCGAAAACCCAAAGCGAGCCGGGATGAAGGCGTTCCAGCTATTGAATGGGAGGTGCGCCATGAAGATGATGAACATCCCGATGCCGCGAAAGAAGTCGAGCCGTATATCGCGTTGGCGCGCACGCCGTGGCGCGGCACTGTTATCGGCGCTGCCCGCAGAAGGCGTTTTGTTAGATGCGATCGACATAATCGGATGCCTCGACCTGACATACTATGAGGCTGAACTGCTCCCTTTGCGTGGCGCGGGCCAGCTCTTCAGCAAATGAGTCCCGTGCGGCAACGCGCACGCCGTGACCGCCAAAAGCGGCGGCAACATCTTCAAAGCGCGTCTTGCCCAAGCCAACGCCGCTGCGCTCGTAGTTCATGTTCTTTTGCTTCAACTCGATCAACGCGAGACTCTCGTCCTGTATCACGACCACCACGATGTTAAGTCCTTCGTCCCTGAGTGTCGCGAGTTCACCGAGCCCCATTTCCAGGCCACCATCACCGACAATCGCGACAATGGTCCGGTCAGGCGCCGCGGCCTTGGCACCGGCTGCCAGTGGTACGGCCACACCCATAGTGCAGAAGCCCGCGGATTGCAGCAGTCCCAGAGGATGGCGCACTTTGAACTTCTGGCTGAGCAGAATTCGATGGGCTCCGCTGTCAACGGTGACGATAGCGTCGTCATGAAGTACGTCCTGCAGAACCTCGACTACCGCGTGCGGTCCCCAGTCACGAGGACTGTCGAACGCATCCAGAAGGCAACGCCGGGCGGTCTCCGGTTCGCCCTGGCGCCAGCGGCCTTGGCCCTGCGCGACCACCTGAACCAATGCGTCAGCACTTTCAGCAATCGGCCCAATGAGGCGGTGATCGCAGCGATGCATGGCATGGTCGTAAGGGTGAGTGCAAATCTCGACAATCGTTTGTTGTGAATCAAATGGTTCAAGCCAGCCGGGACGCATCTCGATGGGGTCGTAGCCCGCCAGTAACACGAGGTCGGCGCGACGCACCACTTTGAGCAAGGAGCGGTCAGCAAGCGGTGAAAGTCCGGCCCCGCCGAGGCAGAGGTCCAGCGTTTCATCGACCAGACCTTTGGCTTTGTAGGTCGTAATGAGCGGGGCCTGCAGCCGTTCGCACAGCGCTTGTACGGCTGTTCCGGCGCCCTCGCGTGCGGCATCGAACCCGGCGATGACGAGAGGCCTCTGAGCGTTGTTAAGAAGCTTGGCAAGCGAACTCACCGCCACGTCGTCGCGGTGGGCTCCCACGCGGCCGGTGTGTGCCGGGGTTCGAATCCCGTCTGCAGTTTCCGCCTCTTTTTTGGCGGTCCCCGGGGCCAAGTCCAGATGCACCGGTCCGAACGGCGGAGTGGTCGCCAGCTCGATGGCCCGCGCTATGGTCGCACCGGCGCCAGTATGTTCAATCTCGAAGCTGCCCTTTACAAGCCCGCGCAGAAGTGCGGCCTGGTCAAGCACCTGGTGCGTGTAGCGGTGCCGGATGTCATGATCGACAACTCCGGACACAACGATGAGGGGCACGCGTTCCTGGGCAGCGTCGGCAATCGCATTGACCGCGTTCGCAAGCCCCGGCCCAACTGTTGTGACAAGTAACCCCGGGGCACCTGTTACAGCACTGGTCCCGGCGGCCATCGAAGCCGCGGGCGTCTCATGGCGGCAGAGCAAGAACCGGATCCCCACCCGGCCAAGGGCGTCGATCAACGTCAGAACCTCTCCGCCCGGAATTCCATAGGCATGCCGAATGCCGTAAGCGTAAAAGGTCCCGGCCGCAATATCAGCGACGCGGGAAGCGGTGGTTTTTTGGGCCAATGTCATTTTCTTCTTGTTGAGCCGGGACGTAGGGCCGCAAGCGCCCCGATTAGTGCTTAGGCGTGACCAATTAGCGGACCGCGCTGAAGCGGCTGGGGCTTCGCTGTTCGTCTGATTAAGCGCTGCTCGGTCAATTGCACGAAGCGGTCTTCGGTCTTCATCGCACAACGCAGCCGCGTGACGGCATCAAACGTCGCAGCTTCTCCTGACTCGGCGGCAAGCATCATTAGCGTTCTCACAAAGACATCCCGCTGCGCGCGGCTCCCGCCGACCGCCGGCAGCCTGAGGGCCACGTCGCACATATCGCTCACATGGCCACCGTTTGAATGCAGCCGCACAATCAGCTCGGCAAATGCGACCCCCACTTCGGCGGCAACTTGCGCCTGATCGTCGTTGGCTGGTGATTTGGCTCGTGCCTTGAGGTTTTCGACAAGCTCATGGGCCGCCGAACGGTCCCCTGCGCCAAGCAGCGCCAATAGGTAATGCAACGACGCGAAGATGTAGGTCGTGTCGGTTCGCCTGCTATAGGCAATGTCATGGACCCCCTGCCAGCGGTTGCCGACATCAACTCCTTCCTGTTGCAATCGCCAAAGGAGAGACACCGCGTTGGACATATCGCGGAAATCGTCGGTCTCTGTCGGGCGGATCTCCTGATCGTAAAGCTTGAGCACGGCATCGTACTCGGCACTTTCCATGCGGAACAGCGCCAGATGCCA
>JARFQY010000339.1 GCA_029287535.1 Filomicrobium sp. | reverse complement strand
CGCAACATCAATCATCGCGATCGAGCCGACCCGTGTGTATGTTTCCGGCGCGAATTGAACCTGGCTGAAGCTCGCCGGTATTTTTACATCAACCGGCAGCTGGGAGAGTTCTTCGACAACCTCCGCCATCCGGTCTTGCTCACTCAAGGGGAGTGCAACAATCACGAGGTCAACACGCGTCGAACGTACGACTGAAACAAGCGCGCTGAGCGGTCCGAGCGTCGGATAACAGTGGTGCTCGACCGTCCCCCCGTGGCTCACCCGGTCATCGAAAACCCCAATAATACGGATATCGGTATCGGCATCGGCTTCAATTGCACGGATGAGCTCCACCGTATCCGCGCCACCGCCATAAACCACTGCATGGCGCCAAAGCCGCCCCGTCCGTGTCCACTGCCGCACAAGACATGCAAGAAGAGATCGTTCCGCGACGGTACCGATGGTACCCGCTGCAAACCAGGCTAACAGCCAGGGACTGAAAAACTCACCGCCAATGTTAAGCCAGAGGACACTTGCCGCCAGCGCCACGAGGACCATCGCCCACGAGACGACAATTCGAGGGATTTGCGCATTGACTTTGGCGAACTCGGAAACCTGGTAGAGGCCCAGCAGCTCGAGCGCTGTCACGAGAAGAGCTCCGGTCGCGACAACCGCTACGAGATGCCAAGGATCGGGGGCTGTGAACATCCCGGAACTTGATAGAGCCGCGACCGCCAATCCAACGAGCATCGCCACAAGGAAATCGGTTATTCGCACCACGTCAGCGAGGACCCGACGCGGGACGAGCATACCGTTTTGGGCCAGTTCAAGGTCGGAGACTCTTGGAGCAACTGCCACACGTTGTAAGGTATAGGCCAGCGCGGGGACATCCGCGTCCTTGGGTGCGTTATTAACAACGCTCATGAAATCTCGCTCCGATCCGCCAGAGGCAATAAGGGAGCAATGAGCATTAGCCGTGCCACATCGGCATCGCCGTTAACGTGAGGTCAGGAATTATCCCCGTTACAGTAAAATTCGGTCGTCTCGGAGACCTTTAACGGCGCCTGCGTGCTGATCCGCAGCAAGCCGTCCCGGTAGCACGCCATCACCGAACGTACCATTTGTGCCGTACTGAAACGCTCTTGAACGATTTTACGCAGCCGCTGCGCACGAGCCTGTGCCGCACCAAAGTCGTCCGCTTCAACGGCCATTGCGCAGGCTAAGGCGTCCGCATCGCCACACGGCACCAGACGGGTATCGCTACCTTCAATGATCTCAGGCACGCCGCCAACTTTGGTTGCGACAATGGGAACACCAGCCGCGGCGGCTTCCAGGGCAACGTAGGGGAGGCTCTCCGACCGCGAGGGAAGAACCAGTATCCTACCCAATGAAAAGGCCTTCTGCAGAGGCACGGCACCGGCAAAAACAACGCGGGCCCCAAGACCCAGGCGGTACGCCGATGCCTTGAGCCGCGATGCTTCCGGCCCGTCCCCGACGATCACCGCCCGCGCCTCGGAAGCATCAAGGCGGTGCAATGCATCCAGCATGACATCAACGCCCTTGGAGGCCAGCAGTTCACCGACAAAGAGAAAATCAGCTGCATCATCGCAAAGCTCGCGCTGTGCAAAGTCGACCTCGGACAGCCCGTTGTAGATCACACGATGTGGAACGGATTCGATACGGATCGAACCGGCATATCTGTCCCGGGCGGACGCGCTGTCGAAGATCAGGCCGTCGGTCAGCCGCAACATGGCAGCCTCCGCCGTGACAACGACATTGCCTTTAATCGACCCGTTGAAGTGGCGCAGGCCACGGCCATGCGGAGAATAAACCCGCAGTGGAGCAAGCCCGTTACGACCGGCCGGCAATGTCCCTCCGAGGCGCGCGTAAAGTCCGCCTTTTAAGCCATGGCCGTGCAGCACATCAATATCAAGCTCACGTGTTAAGCGGCGTGTTTCCGCAACCGCACGGATATCGGTCAAGCCGGGGCTGCGGCCCATCGAAGTGAGGTGCAAACCCAGCGGCAGGCATGGTCCCAGTTTCGCCAGATACCGGCCAGCGGGGCCAGAAAATGAGGCTGCGTCGCACAGAATACCAACGTCAAGACCCCAACGCGCCTGTTCCAACGCGAGATCCCGGACATGCCGGAAGAGCCCGCTGCTCGGGGCCCTCAGGATATGCAGAACGCGCAACGTTTGAGTCATGCGGGGGCACCTCTGGGACTGGCCGGCCGAAGATGCGGCAGCCGCCCCCCTGAGAACGACAGAAAACTTCAATCTGCAGCTAAGTCGAGACTGGTTAACAAACACTAAGCAGCCGCACCATTTCACGACAGTTAAGGGAATTGTTACCCCTGCCGCGTTCTAATTCGGGCCAATTGTTCATTGAGTTGAGATTGTAAGTATGCGCGCGCCCTCGCCGATCCCCTCTGATGCTATCGATCCAAAAGCACTTGTGACGACCGTTCGGCGCGCATTGCCCAAGCTGATCGCGCTCTCATTGCTTGCCGGGGTGTTGAGCTTTTTGACGCTGGCGTCAATGACTCCCCGTTATACGGCCGAGGCGGTGATCGCCATTACGCCCCCCAACAAAGCCGCGCCGTCGGTCAACTCGGATGATTGGTCAGACGCTGATGGCTTGGCGGCCTTGACGAATGAGCGGTCGGTCGGTCCGCACATTGAAGCCCTCAAGTCGCCGCCGCTCCTTGCCGCGGTCGCGAATGATTTGCACTTGCACGGGCGGCATGATGTCGATTCAGACCGCGCTTCCGGCAGCGCCCTTGCGGGACTGCTTCGGAAAATCGGGATGCCTCAGGAGCAGGGCGATCTGAGCGACAAGGTGCCAACCCATGAGCAAATTTCTAAGCAATTGAGCGTATTCGCGGATAAAGAGCCGGGCTCAATCGTCATCAGATTCACCTCAACGGATCCCAAGCTGGCAGCCGCGTTCCCCAACCGGCTGGCAAGCCGTTATCGGGTGCAACTCGCACAAGCAGCGCGAAAGCAATCCAAAGCCGCTCACCAGCAGCTGGTGGCTCGCATTGCCGCCGTACGCGATGAACTGCATCACTCCGAGGAGCAGATCAGCGCCTTGCGCACCACCGTTGAACTGCTGCGCAGTTCGCAAGAAAGGCGGCAACTGGAACGCCAGGAAGGCAACTTACCTCCCGAACTCATTCGGGCGAGGGCAGCACGCTCTGCTACCGAAGCGCGCGCGAAAGCAGCTCGTACGTATATGCGCGAAGGAACGCCCGAACTCATTCCGGAAGTCCGCAAGTCGCGGCTGGTTCAGGACTTGATCGCCCAGCGCTCCACAATAGAACGCGATCTCTTGACCCGTTCGCGCAGCTTCGAAACCTCACATCCGGTCATGAAACGGCTGAAGGCCAGACTGTCTGCGGTGAACCGGCTCATCGCCAGAGAAGTCGCCAACATCATCGCCGGCCTCGACAAGGTAGCTTTCGTTGCAGCCGACAGGGAACAGGCTATAGCCGCAAGTCTGCCAAGCACCAAACCCAAGGCGCTGTCTCCACCTCCAGACACGGGAGAGCTGCGTCGCCTGGAAACGGTCGCCAGCACCAAGCGCAGTGAGCTTGCGCAATTGCAGGAGAAGCTGAAAGTGGCCCGCATCGATGCGGACAAACCCGTTTCGGCGACTGCCGTCCACCTCATCGCGCCGGCATTGACACCAATATCGGCGAACTTCCCGCATGATTTTCCCTACACACCCTTCATAATGATTGCCACGCTGCTGCTGGGGGCCACGATCATCATCACGTTTGCGCTTGCCAAGAGGAGTCGCCACAGCGACCGCGCCGAATCGTCGGAGGGCGAGGCGGAAGACCCTTTGCGTGCGCCGTCGCTTCCCGAGCACGCGACAGTCGTCGCGACCCAAAGGCAGCCACCCCCGTCCGTTACAGACGAGACCTTTGTCAGCAGCCAGCCTGCCCAATTCCACGACACCGGTGATCTTGCCAAACATCTTCTCCAGGTCAGTCAAACATCCGAGACGGGATTCCGCACTCTGATCGCCACCCAACTTGAACCGCTCTCCTCGACGCAGCTCATCGTCGAGACCGCATGCCAACTCACTCGCTTCGGCAAGCAGGCCCTGATCATCGACTGGAGCCTGGAGGGCAATGGCATTGCCCGTCACCTCAGTTTGCCAAAGGCTCCCGGGTTCATTGAGCTTCTACAGGGACAGGCAAGTTTCGCCGACGTTGTGCGCTGGATTCCTGAAACGCAAGTGCACTTCATTGCCAGCGGCCGAGCCATCGCGGAAGGTCCAAACGGTTTGGATGCCGACCAGCTCAACTTGCTGCTGGACGCTCTTGACGAAGCTTACGATCACATTGTGATTGCCGGCAAAGAGGACGCAGCGCGCACGCTGTTTGAAACCATTCAGGGTCGGTTTGATGCTGGAATTCTGATCGCGGACGGAACTTGCGGCAAACAGAACTCCGCACCCATTCTGCCGAATTCATTCTTGGGCTTTGAGGTCGCCGACATCGATCTCATTCAGTTCGAATGCACCGAAATTCGCCCCGAGAATGTGGCTTGATGAAGTGGTAACGGTTCCGCAAGGCGCAACTAGGCAGCGGGCGCAACGGGCGCCGACCACACTCAGCCACCGTCCTCGCGCGACATCCACCAAATGATCCAGGCCGCCGGCACGACCCACAGCAAGCCCGCCACCACGTAATAGACGAGCTCCACCCAATCGCTTGTCGTATTCACCTGCAGCACGACCGCGACCATCATAGCCAGCAGTGAGTAGACGGTGATCATGACCAACAGCAGGATGGTGCCGATCAGCTTGCGCATGCGCATCGTCATGAGTTGACCAATCTCCATTCGAGACCGTAAGAACGCCGCGCCGCTTGGGCGCATTGATCTCGCGTGTCTGCTACCCTCATGTATCGGCCTTGGATCTCACAAGAGGAAGAAATAGTGCGCAGCGCGCGTGACATCCGGGACCTATCACATCCCCTCGTCAATGAGCCACCCCTGACGGCAATCCGCATCTGGCTATTCACCGTCGCGGGATTGGTCATTGCCATGATCGTTGTCGGCGGAGCGACCCGCCTCACCGATTCAGGGCTCTCGATCACTGAATGGCTGCCTCTCTTGGGAGTAATACCTCCACTATCCGACGCGGACTGGCTCGTGGCCTTCGAAAAGTACCGCCAAATCCCCGAATACCAGCTGGTCAACAAGGGGATGTCGATTGCCGAGTTCAAATTCATCTACTGGTGGGAGTGGGCCCATCGCTTTTTCGGCCGCATGATTGGCGTCGCCTACGCTGTGCCGCTGCTTATTTTCTGGTCACTTGGTCGGATCCCAAGGGGGTTGTTACCCAAGCTGCTGGCCATTTTCGCTCTTGGCGGCCTGCAAGGCTTTTTCGGCTGGTACATGGTTCAGTCGGGACTGGTCGAGCGCGTGGACGTCAGCCACTACCGGCTTGCGCTTCACCTGGTCACCGCGTTTGTCATTCTCGCCAGCCTCGTTTGGGTCGCCCTGGATCTACCAGGCGACGCGGCGAAGGTAGGCACGCCCGATCTGCCCTCCGCGCAGCGCTGGCTTACGGCTGCGATCGTCGCCCTCCTCTTTCTCCAAGTGCTCGTGGGCGCCTTCGTTGCGGGACTGAAAGCCGGCCTAACGCACAACACCTGGCCGCTTATGGACGGGGCCTTCGTCCCGGACGGCCTGATGGCGTTATCGCCCTTGTATATGAACCTGGTTGACAACCCCACGACGGTGCAGTTCATCCACCGGTTGCTGGCTTACGTTTTGGTCGGGCTCGCCATTTGGCAGACCTTCTCCCTCAACCAGGCGGCAAAACCCCTCGTCACATCCTCACGGGTCTTGGTCCTAGCCTTTCTGGCGCAGGCCGCCTTGGGCATCTGGACGTTACTCGCAGCCGGAAACATGGCCGAGACCCCCATCTGGCTGGGGCTCCTGCACCAGGGAGGTGGCGCGGTCGTGCTCGTCATCGCCATCTGGCACGCCCACCGCGTGTACCGCGCGGGCTGAGGCATTCACCAAAACTCAACGTTGATGACGCGCCACCCCAACGAGCGGTTAATCTCTGCCGTGACGCAGCATATTCTTTACAGACTCAATGCCATCCACCTGACCGATAGCCTCTGGCATAGACCGCTGCGCAGGAGATTTGCGTTCTGGAGTAGATATGATGCACACGCTCATGATGCTTGCCGCACTTGCACTGGCGGCGTTGGCAATAACCGGCAAGGAAGAAGCACAAGCGGGCCTATCGTCTTATATGATCTGCTGGACCATGCCGAGCGGACAAAGCGACTGTGCCCAACTGCCGCGAGGATATCGCATATACGGCGTGCGCAAGCCTTATTGTGAAAGACCCACCTGCCATAGGGGAAGGGTTAGCTTCGTCCTTACAAGGTCGCGGATCTCCCGTCTCAGCAGATGGATTGACACCTCGTCCATGTTTCCAACGCACGTGGCAACGATCTACGCGCCAAAGTAGACTTCGCGTTCGTTTCTTCGCTGCCAGTGGTCACACTTGCAATATCGTGCCCGCGTCAAATCGTGACGGAAACCCGCAATGCTGAGCTGAACGATTGTGAACGGCGACGCGTTCGCTTAGCTTCCACATAATGAAGGATCAAAACCGCGTACACATTGTCGGCGGGGGACTCGCCGGCTCAGAAGCAGCATGGCAGATTGCCCAGTCGGGCGTCGCCGTGACGTTGCATGAAATGCGCCCGGCGCGGATGACCGATGCCCACAGCACCAATGCCCTGGCCGAACTCGTTTGCTCCAACTCCTTTCGCTCTGATGATTGGGAGACCAACGCCGTTGGTTTGCTCCACGAGGAGATGCGCCGCTGTCAGTCTCTGATTATGGCGGCTGGCGATCTGCATAAGCTTCCAGCAGGTGGTGCATTGGCAGTCGACCGTGAGGCCTTTGCCAGGGAAGTGACCCTGCGGCTTGAAGAACATCCGCTCATAAGAATTGAACGCAGCGAAGTCGCGGGCCTGCCGCCCGCCGACTGGGAGAGCGTCATCGTCGCCACCGGCCCGCTCACGTCACCAACGCTGAGCAAGGCCATCCTGGAGCTGACGGGCGAGGGCCAGCTCGCCTTTTTCGATGCCATCGCACCGATCGTCCACCTGGAGTCTGTTGACCTTGATATCGCGTGGCGCCAATCACGCTATGACAAGCCTGGGCCCGGTGGAACCGGCGCCGACTATCTCAACTGTCCCCTCGACAAGCCGACCTACGAAGCCTTCATCGATGAGCTCTTGGCAGGTGAAAAAACGTCCTTCAAGGAATGGGAGACCACAACGCCCTACTTCGAAGGCTGTCTGCCGATCGAGGTGATGGCCGAACGCGGCCGGGAAACGCTTCGCTTCGGACCGATGAAGCCGGTGGGTCTCACTGACCCGAGCAACCCCAACGAGAGGCCTTATGCCGTCGTCCAGCTTCGCCAGGACAATGCGCTGGGCACGCTCTGGAACATGGTCGGCTTCCAAACCAAGCTGAAGTACGCCGACCAAACGCGCATCTTCCGCATGATCCCCGGCCTTGGCGAGGCTCAATTCGCACGCCTGGGCGGCCTTCACCGAAACACGTTCCTGAATTCTCCCAAACTGCTCGACGAAACCTTGCGGCTGAAAGCCAGCCCGCGGCTGCGGTTCGCCGGCCAGATCACCGGCGTCGAAGGGTATGTCGAAAGCGCCGCCGTCGGTCTTCTGACCGGACGCTTTGCAGCCGCCGAACAGCGCGGCCAAGCCGTCGTGCCACCGCCGAGGACCACCGCGATGGGAGCGCTGCTTGCTCACATCACGGGAGGCCATATCTCCGCCGATAGCGAAAGCGGTTCGCGTTCCTTCCAGCCGATGAACATCAACTATGGTCTACTGCCTGCCGCCGACGATACGCCAACCCACGACGCTGTCGGTCGGCGCTTGAAGGGCAAGGAGCGCGGCATGGCGAAGAAGCGCGCGGTATCGTCGCGTGCGCTGCAGCACTTGGACGAATGGCTCGACGCGCATTCGGCGACCGCTCCATGAATCCGATGTCATTGTGACGGACTTATCTCCAAATCGTAGAAACCAGTTTCGGAAAAGATTGATCAAACAGAGGTCGCCTTGCGGCTTTTTTCGGCCTAAACTCCCGAAAGCCGTGGGAGATTTGGAGTGCGTGGGCCTGCTGCGACGTCATCTATGGGCGACTAAACCGCCTTGGAGCGTCTTTGGCCTTCGCTAGGAAACGGGCCCGTAGTGTTTTGGCTTCGCAACCGGCCCGTCGGCACGAATTCGGGAGAGAAAAAATGAACCCGGTTAGTTTACGGGGACATGCGGTCGCGCTTGCCGCTGCGCTTTCTGTTGGCCTGCTTGCTTTTGCGATGCCGGCCCAGGCGGGCGCGGTAGCTGGAACGGGCGTCGTGGCCAAAACCGTCGGCGCAATCAATGCTGATTTGCGCGGAAGACTGGTAACCGACGTTAGGCGTCGCGGGCGCGGCTACCGAGGGTTCCGCAGACGTGGTTTCCGGGGCTATCGGGGACGTCGTTTTCGCGGGCGCATCTACCGCGGCCGCGTCCGTGGTTATCGCCGCTACCGCCGTGGGCGCGGTTACCGGCGTTACCGTAGGGCTCGCCGCTACGGCTACTACCGGCCGTATCGCAGATACCGTCGCTACCGCCGATATCGCAGGTTCTATCGCCCGCGCATCTATTACTCCGGACCGGTCATCTATTACCGGTATAGGCGTTACCGTGGACGTTGTTACCGGCGTTGCCGCTGGGCAGGCCGCAGCCCGCGTACTTGCCGTCGCTATTGCCGCCGGCGCTACTGGTGAGCAGACGTAAGACTGATGATTTGAGAATTGAGCCTGCCCGGAGCGATCGGGCGGGCTCTTTTCATTCGAGCATGGCATTTCAGGCCGGTCCCTAAGGCCGTCCGGTTCTCTGAGCGCGCCAGAGCCTCCAAACGCGCTTGAGCGGCGCAATATCAGCGGCCTCGGTCAGCCAATCCTCTTGTTGTTCCAGCGCCAACAGATAAGGCTCTGTCAACGCGGCAGGCAGCCCAGCCCCCATACGAAAGGCATCGGGAACATCTTGCCCGAGCAAATCCCTGGCCTTCTTTAAGAGGCGCCATGCCTCGACAATAGCCTCGCTCCGCCGAGCATCGGCGCGTTCCCTCTCGGCTTGATGAAGCAAGGCGGAGGCTTCAACTTCGACTTCACCTGATGTCAGCGTCCATCGCCCGCGCGATGCAAGATGCGGAAGCCGCAGCAGCTGCCGCGCCGCGCCGTAAGCGCAGCCAAGTGCCCTCATCTTGTCTTCCCCGTCACCATCAGCCTGGCAGCGCCCCAACACCTGCGCGGCCAATAGCGCCGATGCCCCACCGGTCTTGTAAAGGTAGTCGTGGAAAGACGGCTTGTCGGCGAACGGATGCGCATAAAATTCAAAGGCTCTTGCTTCAACCAGATCGGCCAGCAGCTCAACCGGCAACCGTCGCCGCCTGATCACGTCTGCAAGAACATCCGCAACCGGGTTCCCACTACGACCCTGGCCGTCCACTTCCTCCAACCAGTCAAGCCACCACCGGATACGGATTTCTCCCAGCGCCGCGTCATTGACCAGAAGCGGTATGCGCTCGATCTCGCCAAGAAATGCCGCCAGAGCTATGAGGTCCGCACGATACTCACGCGGTGCCAGCAATGCCGCAAGATAGTGGTCAAATGCATGTGCTCTCGCGCTGTCGCGAACGGCCAGCATGCTCTCTTTCGGAAGGCTCAGTGAGGAATCCGGCATTGGTCAACTAATCAACCGCGATGAGAGCGGCGGCCACCGCCCGCTGCTCGGCAAGCAGCACGTTGTAAGTGCGCGCCGCCGCCCCCGTCGACATCGCTTCCATGAATATGCCGCGCTGGCTCAGGGCCTCGCGAAGTTCAGGAGGCACGAAAACGTGTTCTGAGCCGGTTCCCAAGAGGAGCACCTCGATCTGGTCAGCTTCGGCGGCGACCTGATCAAAAGACTGCAGTCCGGCCATTTCTAGGGACGTTACCGACCAACCATACATTCCGCTGGGGAGGCATAGCAGCGACCCACGATGGCTCATGTCCGCAAATCTAAAGCCGCCACCGCCATAGGCATCGATCGCCGACTGGCCGGGAAAGAAAGCCGCTGCTGAGCTATCGGCGTCGTTTTGCTCGTTATCGGCCATCTCGCACCCAGTACCGAAAACACCGCCTGACCGCGCGGGCAATTTCGGTTACGGACGCGCCGCAGCCGTTGCCTTGTCGCTCTTGGCAATTCCAGACCAGTCACGTTTGACCCCGATCCAAAGAAGAAACGGAGACGCCACGAAAATCGATGACCAGGTCCCGATCAGAATGCCAAACAGCATCGCGAAGGCGAAGCCTTTGATTACTTCGGTTCCAAAAACATAGATCGACAATACCGCCAGCAACGTCGTGCCGGACGTCAGCACCGTACGCGACAAGGTTTCATTGATCGACAGATTCATCAGTTGGTCGAGCGGCATCTTCTTGTAGCGTCTCAAATTTTCGCGAATGCGGTCGAACACCACGACGGTATCGTTGATCGAATACCCAGCCAGCGTCAGCAGCGCCGCCACCTCGCTCAGCCCGAAGTCGAGCCTGAGAATACTAAAAACACCGAGCGTGATTGTAATGTCGTGGACCAGCGCAACAATCGCCGCGATCGCGAACTGCCACTCAAAGCGAAACCAGATGTAAAGCAAGATGCCGACCATCGCGAACATGACAGCCGTGACGCCGGCCCAGGCAAGTTCTCCCGACACGGCAGGGCCAACCACCTCGGTGCGTCGGATCTCTATGTCATCACCGAGCGCGTCCTGAACCTTTGCCGCCGCATTCTGCTGTGCCTTCTCGCTGCTCTCACCCTCTTTGGGCTTTTGCTGTTCGAACCGGATCAGTGCATCGGTTGGATCATCCAGCTGCTGGATCTGCACACTGCCAAGGCCAAGCCCGCCAAGCTTGGCGCGCAACTCGCCGATGTCGACCGGGCCCGATTTGGATTGGATCTCAAAGAGCGACCCACCCTTGAAATCGATCCCGAAATTGAGACCGCGCGTGGCCAGCAGCCCCACCGCCAGGCAGAACACGACAATCGACGCGATCACGAATGAGCGCCTCACTTGCATGATCGGAAAGATCTTGTCGTGCGGCCAAAAATCGACGCCCTTGAACATCAGCGGGTCCTTATAATGCTTCCTAGAGCGGCGCCGGAATCTTGCGGGTTTTCTGGCGCGCCACCCACAGCGCCACCATCAGGCGCGTAACGAGGAAGGCGGTGAAGATTGTCGCGAAGATACCCAGCGAAAGGGTCACGGCGAAGCCACGGATCGGCCCCGAGCCGAGCCAGAACATCACGATGGCTGCGATCAGGGTCGTCAGGTTGGAGTCGATAATCGTGCCGAACGCCCGTGAGAACCCGCTATCGATCGCCGAGATCGGCTGCTTACCGTTGCGCATCTCTTCGCGAATTCGTTCATAGATCAGCACGTTCGCGTCGACGGCCATGCCCACCGTCAAGATAAGACCGGCGATACCTGGCAATGTCAGCGTTGATCCAATCATCGACATGGTGCCGATGATCAAGATCAGGTTCACGAGAACCGCCAGCAACGCGAAGATACCAAACAGCCCGTAGGCAAAGATCATAAAGGCGGCGACCCCGATCCCCCCAACGATGGCGGCATATTCGCCGGCCTCGATCGAGTCCGCCCCAAGCGACGGTCCGACGGTTCGCTCCTCGACAACTGTGAGCGTTGCCGGCAGCGCGCCCGAGCGGATTTGGACGGCAAGGTCATTCGCCGACTGAACCGAGAAGTTGCCCGAGATCTGACCGGAACCACCGAGGATCGGCTCACGGATGACAGGCGCCGACAAAACGACCACATCAGCCGAACCGTCATCCTTGATGCCGTTGTCGAGCACGATAGCAAACGGCCGCCCCACGTTTTGCGACGTAAACCGTCCAAATTCGACCGCTGCCTTCTGATTGAAGCGGAAGGAGATAATCGGCTCGTTGGTGTTTTGATCGAACCCTGGGTTCGCATCTACCAGGTCTTCGCCGTAAATCAGCGGGATCTCCCTGAGCACGTGCGTATAGTTTGGGTCCTCCGCGTCCGGATAAACGACGAACCCGAGTGGCACCCGCGTCTGCTCGGCCTCCTGCCCCGTCATCGTCGGGTGGACGTCGTGGAAGGTAAGGCGCGCCGTCTTGCCGATCAGCTCCTTCAATCGCGTCGTGTCGTCGAGACCGGGATACTGCACGAGAATGCGGTCATTGCCCTGCCGCACGATGCTGGGTTCCGCAGTACCAATGTTGTCAACACGGCGCCGAATAACTTCGATAGCGGACGTTATCGCGCCTGATATGCGCTGCTGCATCCCGGCGTTCGTGGGAACGACTTCGATGGTATCGCCTGGGCCTTCTTGGACCTCGGCGTCGTAGTCCGTACCAGCCCCAAACGGTCCCCCGAGGGGCTGCGGGATCGTCGTCCGCAGGCGTCTCAACGCCTCGTCCATCTTGCTCGGATCGACCAGTTTGACGCGAACCAACTGTTTTGTTTGGCCCAAACCGGTGTAGCGAATTCGGGCGTCGCGCAATTGCTTGCGAACATCCCCGCGCAGCGACTTCAACCAGTCCTTGCGCAACTCGCTTGAGTCCATCTGCAACAGCAGGTGCGCCCCGCCTTTCAGATCGAGACCCAGGCTCAACTGCTTATGGGGCAGAAAACTGGGCCACGATTTCAAGGTCTCCTGGGACAGGAAGTTGGGCAACGTGGCGAGCAGACCCATGAAACAGACGAACGCCACGAAAGCTATTTTGAATCGGCTGAAGTGCAGCATGGAGCAAGATGCTCTTTTCTGTCTTTTGCTGTTGTCTACCGGCTAGGCGCGAGTCCCGGATCGCCGGGCGGCATACGGAGAAGGCTCAGGCCTGATCCTTAACGGGTTCGCCCTTGGAGCGAACCTCCATTAATGTCGATCTCACGACCCGCACTTTCATCTGATCGCTGAGTTCGACTTCAATCTCATCGGTGCCATCGGGCACTTTCGTGACCTTGCCGACAAACCCTCCGGAAGTCACCACGGTGTCGCCACGCCGCACCTTTGAGATCATCTCACGGTGCTCCTTGGCGCGCTGCTGCTGCGGTCGTATCAACAGGAAATAGAAGATCACGACCATGAGAAGCATGGGAAACAGCACCCCAAGCCCGCCGAACGGGTCACCGGCACCTTGTGCGTATGCGGGAGTAATGAACATCGCTTTTTGATCGCGTCCTTGTTTCTCGTACCGGAATGGAGGTTGTGCCGGTACCGCCCGCATGGGGCCGCGGACCGGATTGAGCAGCCGGCTTGTCTTGCAGGCCTCTGCGCTCGTCCTCAATGGCAAGTTATAGCGTGCCGAAATATAGAGCGAGCGGGCCGCTTTGCAACAACGCCAACGCCGCACATACGGCTTTATACATACCGCACGCCATTTGGCTGGTCAGTCCCAAGATCACTCTAGCCAGTTATCGCGTGCGCGGGCTAAGTAAATCGGGTTTGCCTAGGCAGCAACCATAAGTTCAAGACTTTATAAGGATCAAGAAGAGATGCCCGACCGCGAGACGCCGCCAACACCGAATTTGGGAAGCGAACTGGCCCGCATTGCCGCCGCTCTCGAGCGTCTCAGCCCGCCTCCTGCCGATAAACCGGACTTTTCTGTTGCAGAAGCCTTTGTATGGCGTCCGCATCCCGAGTGCTTCGTTGCTGTTTCAAGGGTGAACCGTGTGCCGTTGCACCTATTGAAGGGCCTCGACCACTCTGCCACCCAGCTACTCGCCAACACCGAGCGGTTCGCTTCTGGAATGCCAGCCAACAATGCCCTCCTGTGGGGCGCCCGAGGCATGGGTAAATCGTCGCTGGTCAAGGCCTGTCACGCCGAGGTCGCCCATAAGCTCGCGAACAACGGCAGTGACTTGAAGCTGGTTGAAATCCACCGCGAGGATATCGAAACACTGCCACGCTGTCTCTCGCACATACGTCAGGATAGTGCCCGTTTCATCGTCTTTTGCGACGACCTTTCCTTTGACCGGGATGATACCTCCTACAAGTCTTTGAAGGCGGTCCTGGAGGGCGGGATCGAAGGCCGGCCCGACAATGTGATCTTTTACGCCACCTCGAACCGCCGGCACCTGATGCCACGCGATATGATCGAAAATGAGCGCTCCACCGCCATAAACCCTTCTGAAGCGGTCGAGGAAAAGGTGTCGCTGTCGGACCGATTTGGCCTCTGGCTTGGCTTCCACAATGCCAGCCAGGATCAATATCTTGAGATGGTCAACGGCTATGCCCGCCATTTTGGGCTTGCGATCCCCGAGGACGAATTGCGCCGTGAAGCGCTCGAGTGGGCCATGACGCGCGGTGCCCGTTCGGGACGTGTCGCCTGGCAGTACATCCAGGATGCAGCAGGTCGGCTGGGCCAGACGATCGACTTGGAAAACCCTTAAACCTACTGACAAGAAAAGGTGTTATGCCAAATAAATTGGCACTAAATTCCGCTCGGTTAAGAATTCGCGTGTATTTATTACATACTCGAACAAATATTTCCTGCCAGCACACGTAAGTTTTATCCGCGCGCCGCTTGTCAGGAACACCTTGAATTTGCAAAATCTTACGGGTTCCAATTCAGGCGAGAGAAGGTCCGATGCGCATTTGCAAACCCATGCTGGCAACGGCGGTTTTATTGGCGGGCCTATCGGCCGCGAATGCGAATGAGACCATCAGCGGTGACACACAGTCGGAGCCGGCCCGTTTCGCCGCTGAGCCGACGCTTTGGACCGCTGGAGACGGCCTGCAGGTCGGCATTCTAAGGGAAATCACCGAGCGTAAGCTTCGACGGCCCGATGATACAAAGTCTTTCTGGCTCGATGAACTCGGCACGATCTACGCAGCACATTTGTCTACCCCGCTTTGGGTCGACGGTAATGCGCCCGCGGCGCGTGCCCGCAAGGTCATGCGCCACCTTGTAAGCGCCGATGAATGGGGACTTCGTTCATCCGACTACCGGTTTGACGTACCGGCGGAATTTGCCAGCGAGCGCCAGAAGGCCTTGTTTGAGCTCGAGTTTTCTCTGAATCTCCTGAAATATATCGACGACGCCCGCCGCGGGCGCTTCCGGCCGACGGAAATGAGCCTCTGGTACGAGCGCTCATCCAACCGGGCCGACAGCGTGGAACTGCTTCCACGCATCGCGCAGGCAGACGACCCGTCAGAGCTTCTTGCAGCCCAGCATCCGCAGCATGCCGGCTTCAAGCGTCTTCGCAAAGCCTATCTGCGCCGCACGTTCCCGGACCGCTTTGGTCCAATCAAAGCCGTTGAACGGGGTCCGAAGCCCATCTTCTTGGAGAACGGGCCAAGCCTACGCCGCGGCGAACGCCATCCGCAGATCGCTCAATTGCGAAAGCGCCTCAAGGTGCCTGCGTCGTCTGCCAGTAGTGAGGATCTGTACGACCGCCGGCTGATGAAGGCGGTCAATCGCTTCATGCGCACACAAGGCTGGCGGCGCAAGCACGTCTACGACAACAAGGTCCGCCGGGCGCTCAATGAAACTGTCCAGGGCGAGCGAAGGGCCAGCCGCGGAAGGGTCGCGCTCTCGGACATCGTCGCCAACATGGAAAAGTGGCGTTGGCTACCCCGGGACCTCGGCGACATCCATATCTGGAACAACCTGCCCTCCTTCCGCACCCAAGTTGTCAAGGACGGCAGGGTCATTCACGAAGAACGCATCATCATCGGCAAGACCGAGACTCAGACACCGGTCTTTTCCGACACCATGACCCACGTTGTTTTCAAACCCCAGTGGGGTATTCCGAACTCAATCAAGATCAAGGACCTACTGCCACGCCTGGCGGGTGGTGATCTCGATGTTCTCCGCCGCCGCGGGATGCGCATCCAGTTCGAGGACAAAATCGTGCCTCCTCACCGCTACGACTGGAGCCGGACCGACATCAAATCGATCCCCATTATCATGGGGGCGGGAAGCTCAAATCCCCTTGGCCGCGTTAAGTTCATGTTCCCCAATCACCACGCGGTCTATATGCACGACACCCCGACCAAACATCTGTTCAAAAGCCGTACACGCACATTCAGCCATGGCTGCATCCGCGTCCGCAACCCGATACGGCTGGCTGAAATCGTTCTCGGCGAAACCTCCGATTGGGATCGGCAACAGGTTGCAGATCACCTTCGCCGCCGCGCAAAAGAAAACAATCGCATTGATCTCAATACGACGGTCGGCGTTCACAACACGTACTTCACAGTCGTCGCCGACAAGGATGGCAACCTCGAAACTCTGAAGGATATCTATGGGCATGACCGCCGCCTGAAGCAGGCTCTTTCTGGCAAATCACTCCAGGTTATTGCCAAAAGCGATCCCGCCCGCATCCACAACGAGAAAATCGCCCGCCTTGAAGAGGCCCGGCCTCGCTACGGCTATGGCTATAGGCGCCGCAATACCTATACAGCCGGGTACTTCCAGAACTACCAATACGGACTCGGTGGTCCCGGCGGCTACTACGCGCCTTCGAAGCCTAAGAAATACAAGAAGAAGAAGAAGGCGTCGCAAGGATGGACCTTCAACCCCTTCGGGGATCCGTTTGGCAACGATTAACCAGGCGCCTGCCCACGCGATGGCCCGGCAAAACCAGCCGGTCACCCTCTACGCCCAAACCAAAAAAGACCGGTCATTGGACCGGTCTTTTGCTTGAATTCGCCTCTGCATGCACGTCGAGCGCGCGGCACAGAGGTCCTGACTAGCGAGAGTAGAATTCGACAACCAGGTTGGGTTCCATTTGCACCGGATACGGCACCTCGCCCAGCTCCGGGATACGAAGCAACTTGGCGATCATCTTTGAGTGGTCGGCCTCCAAATAGTCCGGTACGTCGCGTTCTCCGCTCTGTGTTGCTTCGATGACAAGCGCCATCTGCTTACCCTTCTCGCGCAATTCGATGACGTCACCGATGCGCACGCGATAGCTGGGAATTGTGACACGGCGGCCGTTGACGGCAACATGCCCATGGCTGACGAACTGACGCGCGGCGAATACTGTCGGCACGAACTTCGCCCGGTAAACGACTGCGTCGAGGCGCCGCTCCAATAGCCCGATGATATGTTCGGAGGTCGACCCCTTGAGCCGCGAAGCTTCTTTGTAGATCCTTAGAAATTGCTTCTCGGTGATGTTCCCGTAATAGCCCTTCAGCTTCTGCTTGGCTCTTAGCTGCAGCCCGAAATCCGATAGTTTGCCGCTGCGGCGGTCTCCGTGCTGACCGGGTTTCGATTCCCGCTTGTTGACCGGGCTTTTGGGCCGGCCCCAGACGTTCTCGCCCATGCGGCGATCAATCTTGTGCTTGGCGCGGATGCGCTTGGTCATTCTTCTGGCACTCCAAAGCTGGATAAGTTGTATCTGGAGCGCCCCCTCCTCTGCCTACCGTTCCACAACGGAGCGACATGGCCGACAGGCAAGGAACGAGACCAAGATATCCATCGGCTTCAATGGGGATCTCGCAAACTGCCGCGGGTGCGCAAAAAAAACGAAGGCCCCGATGGGGGCCTCGTCAGACTTGGGACTAATAAGCTCACCGCCACGCCAGGTCAACCGCGGTCTTTCAACCGAATTCGGTCCTCACCTGAACAAGCCCCCCGCCAGAATCCGGCTACTGGGTCTTGGGCGCCTGCTTCAAGCCCGGTGTGCTCTTGTAATAGGCATAGATCCGTTCATCCACGGACTTGCGCTGTTCAGGCGAACACTTTTTGGGTTGTATAACCTTGTCGGCCGGCGTCTCGGCGACTTTGACTTCCTTTTTGTCGCCGTCGACGTACCGCAGCTCCACTTTGCCTGACATGTAGGAAACAACGAACGCATGCAGCAGGTTGGCGTACTGAATCTGCTGGTCGCTCCAGTCCTTCTTCTTCAGGAATCGAGCCATCATCGCATCGCGGTTGGCAACGAGCGCCGCGGGCAGGTCGCAGATCTGCGCCTCGTAGGAGCGATAGGCGGCGACAATGATGTCTTTGGCGACAGGAAGTGGAACTTCGATCTGCTTGCGCTTGCTGCGCTCGAACTTCACCACCTTACCGGACCGCAGTGTGACTTGCGGTGGGACGGCCGACCACGCGTAATTCATTAGGATGGTGACAGTCTTATCGCTGATCGATCCCGACCCGCCCTTTTGCGCCAAAGCAGGTCCTGCAACCACAAGAACCGCTGCGATAGCCGCCAACCTGATCCCCGCCTTCATAGCCTTCCCCATGGTTTCGTAAGCCCTGCATCAATGTTTAGTGGTCACGAGAGACTTGGCACCAAATTGCGCCGGGCGGCACGACCGCCGCCGCTCCACCACACGCCTACCCACACAGCAAGTTAGCGCATCGCTCGTCCCAAAACGTGTCCCCAATAAGGCAACTCACCGACTGAGCCTTGGGCAGTTTGCCCCAAGACCGCACTTAAGTGACGCATAGGCAACTCTAACGTTGCTCAAACATCGCTGTCCCGGCCATTACGGCTTTTTGCCAGGGCAGCGACAACTCCACGCAAGGTCCGCAACTCATGCGACGTCGCGTTCATTCTCTGGAACATCGTTCGAATCGCCCGAACAGTAATAGCGCGCCGCTCTAGAGGGCGGAAGAAGTTCGCGGTGTCGAGTCCCGCTTCAAGCTGTTCAAAGAACCCTTCAAGCTCTGCTTTTTTTGCCGGCGTGTCCTTTCCGTATTGGAAACCGGGCTCGATGGGCCTTTCATAAGTTGTTACGCGGCCCAGGCTGCCGCCGCCGCTACTGAGAATCCAGGCGTAGCCAAGAATCAGTACCGATTGGGCGAGATTCAAAGAGGCAAATTTGCTGTTGACCGGGATCATCACCAGCGCATCCGCTTCGGCGACTTCCGGGGTCGTTAATCCGCTGGCTTCACGCCCAAACAGAACCCCGCACCGCTGCCCCTCACCGATTCGCCGAGTCATTTCCTGGACCGCCATCTCCGGCGTCAGCACCGGTTTGCGTAAATCCCGCTGCCGCGCCGTCGTCGCGCACATCCAGTTCAAGTCACCCATTGCCTCCGAGAGGCTGGGATAACACTGCGAGTCATCGATGATGTAGTTCGCACCGGAGGCCGCGATCCGCGCTCTCTCGTTGGGCCAACCGTCCCGAGGAGCCACAAGCCTCAGATTGTCGAGGCCGAAGTTCGCCATGGCCCGGGCCACCATCCCAATGTTGTCGGCCAGCTGCGGCTCAACGAGGATCACCGATGGTGTCTCGCCATCCCCAGCCACCGGCTCACCCTGGATATGCGCCCGCCGGATACCGTGCCGCAGCTTTCTGAGAACCCGGCGTGCCCAAAACCAGTATTCTTCGCCCGCCCAATGCCGGTAGAAGTCTTCAAATGTATCAAAGCAGACGACGCCTTCGCCCTGACCGGGAATGGATAGGCCCTGGTCACCGATCTCGACGGCACTATGCGCTGCAATGAAATCCTCGATTTTAAAGTGACCCAGTGCTTGCGATCTGCGCCGGCATCCTGGACAAGTGGCTTGCTCTTCAATGCACTTGCGTTCGGCACAATAGATCAGGATGCGGTCGAGACCGTCCCGGCCTATGTTCGCCTCCGCCTCATACCGCGCAAGCGTCTCATCGATGGGGGCCTCATGGGCCGCCCGGACGAGGTCCGCGAGCGTCTCGCCAACACAACGGACAACCGGAGCCCGCTGCCCGTCGACGGGCCTAATCTCGATCGAAGTCTGCTGATCGTCGCTCATTCTTCTTGAATCTTGCCTTCATCTTTGATCGATGGGCAGCGATGCCGAGCCTAATCCCTTCCGCTGACTTGGCCGGCCCGCGGCACGAGGCTAAGTTCGCGGCAACTCAAGCTGAGACCATAAGACAAAAGGTTCTGACGCCATGGAAAAAATCAAGGTTACGGGTACCGTCGTTGAACTCGACGGCGACGAGATGACCCGCATTATCTGGCAATTCATCAAGGACAAACTGGTCCATCCCTACCTTGATGTGAACCTTGAATACTATGATCTGGGGATCGAAAAACGCGACGAGACCGACGACCAAATTACCGTCGACGCGGCCAATGCCATCAAGAAGCACGGTGTCGGCGTCAAGTGCGCCACCATCACCCCCGATGAGGCCCGCGTCGAGGAGTTCGGCCTGAAGCGCATGTACCGCTCTCCGAACGGGACGATCCGTAACATCCTCGGCGGCGTCATTTTCCGTGAGCCGATCATCTGCAGCAACGTGCCGCGCCTTGTTCCCGGCTGGACGCAACCCATCGTTGTCGGCCGTCATGCTTTCGGCGATCAGTACCGCGCCACGGACTTCGTTTTTCCCGGAGCCGGCACATTGACGATCAAATTCGTCGGTGAAGACGGACAGACGATCGAAAGGGAAGTCTTCCAGGCACCCGGCGGCGGTGTCGCCATGGCCATGTATAACCTGGACGAAGCCATCAAGGACTTCGCCCGCGCTTCCATGAACTACGGCCTGGCCCGCAACTATCCCGTTTATCTGTCGACCAAGAACACCATCCTCAAAGCCTACGACGGCCGCTTCAAGGATATCTTCCAGGAGATTTACGAAGCCGAGTTCAAGGACAAGTTCGAGAAGGCCGGTATTCTTTACGAACACCGGCTCATCGACGACATGGTCGCCTGCGCGATGAAATGGTCGGGCGGTTATGTTTGGGCCTGCAAGAATTACGACGGCGATGTGCAGTCCGATACGGTGGCCCAGGGCTTCGGCTCGCTAGGGCTAATGACTTCGGTTCTGATGTCACCGGACGGCAGGACCGTTGAAGCCGAAGCCGCCCACGGCACCGTCACCCGCCACTACCGTCAGCACCAGGATGGCAAGGAAACCTCGACCAACTCGATTGCTTCCATTTTCGCCTGGACCCGCGGCTTGGCCCACCGCGCCAAGCTCGACAACAACGAGGACCTGGCCAAGTTCGCGGCAACGCTGGAAAAGGTCTGCATTGATACGGTCGAGGGCGGCCAGATGACTAAGGACTTGGCGCTCCTCGTCGGCCCGGATCAGCCGTGGCTATCGACCACCGGCTTCCTCGACGCCGTCGACCAAAACCTCCAGAAAGCAATGGGCGCCGCCTGACGCGACCATTGTCTTCCAAGACCCGTCCCGGGGGCGCGTCCCCGGGAAAGGTCTTTTTTGCGGACCTGCGTAACGGCCACTGCGCCGATCGGAGCGTGCAAACAAAAAAAGTCCCGGGAGAAGGATCCCGGGACAATTGGGAGAGCTAAGGCGCGGAGGCCTGCGCCAACAAGCTTCTCCTTGTAGTGCCCTATAGTTTTTCCAAATACGGAATCGGGTCGACCGGCTTCTTGGAAGACTGCCGCAATTCAAAGTGCACTTGCGGCTGGTCCACCTGCCCACTGTCGCCTGACTTGGCTATGACTTGCCCGCGGCTCACCTTGTCGCCGCGGCTGACCATCAATCTGCTGTTATGCGCATAGGCCGTCACCCATCCATTGTCGTGTCGCAGCAAAATCAAATTGCCATACGAACGCAGCTCGGAGCCGGCATAAGCCACCACACCCTCGTCGGCAGCCCGCACTTCCGTACCAACTGGCACGGCGAAATTAACGCCATCGTTGTGCGTTCCATCCGGACGCGAACCGAAACCGGCGATCAGCTTGCCCCGCACGGGCCACTTAAGCCGTGTCAGGTCGTCATCACCTCGTGCCGCCGTCACCGGTCGGCTAATGTCGACGGGTTTGATCGCAACGGTTCGCACGCCTTTGGGTGCCGAAACCGCATCCGAACTCGAACCGCCGTTGGTTAGAGCCGCATAGCGGTCACCGGAAGATTTGCGGGGAACCGGACGCTCGAGTACGCGGTCCCGAGATGCTGCATAGGTGTTCGGCCGTCCGCCGCCTGGGACCTTCAAGACGGTTCCGGGCATAACGCGACGCGGATCGGTAATGGCATTGTAGCGCTGCAGTTCGCTGCTCCGCACACCATACTGACGCGCGATCTTATAAAGCGAGTCGCCGCTTTGAACCCTGTAGCTGCCGTTCCATGTCGACGGAGTATCAACTCTGGCGACTGCCTGGCGTGGCGCTGGCCGCGATGCCGAACGCACCCCTTGCGAAGATGAGCCAGTCGTCGGCACGTACAGTCTCTGACCAACCCTGAGCATGGAGTCGCTGAGACCATTGACCGACATCAGCTCGGCGACCGACACGCCGTGGCGGCGAGATAAGCCATAGAGTGTATCACCGCGCTGAACGGTGATAGGCCGACCCTTCTCAAGCCTCGCGTTCGCATAGGTGTTGGTGGCACCGCCCGACTGCTGAGCAACATCTCTGCGGCGAGCGCGATTATCGGAATAGCCTCGCGAACGGTCGGAAAGCGCCGACGTTTCGATACGGGCCGTCGAACCGTATGACCGCGTACCGCCATAGCCAGGGTCCGGTGATTGCTGGGACAGCGGCGCACCGCTGGACCCGGTGAGCGATTCAGAAGGCAGCAAGCTCGCCTTCTCGTCAGTGTTGAGGCTGAAGCCGTTACCGCCAAAGCGCGTCACGTCGGCACTGCATCCGGCGGCGATGATCGCGGCACAAAAGCCTGCGAGGGCCGGTTTCTGGAAAGCGGAGACCCATCCGCTGAAGAACTTCGTCGAAAACAACTCAGTCATGATACGCACCTCGATACCAGACCTTTTGTTAACCAACGCTCGGTTAACAGCCGATTAACGGAAGGCCGGCTCCCCGAAAAATCGTGCGCGATTGGGACGACGCGTATTGAGAAATTCAAAACTTAACCCGCTGCAACACCGCCAAGCCGTAGACCAACACTGGTGTCAGCCCAAAGCCGCGCGCATGAATGAGTCATACGCCGTGATTGTGTAACCGCCTTGGCGCGCATGGGGCCACACGGTGGCAGCAATGGGGTTGTCAATCGTCATAGTTATTAATTTGGAAAAGGCACAGGCCCCTGGGGATTGTTCCTTGACGCCTCACTCTGACCGCCGCGTATCGGCGAATATGCCCTTCAGAGAGCCATGCATGGGCTCGTTCGTAAGGTCGACATGCAACGGAGTTACCGCGATCTGCCCCCTGTAGATCGCCCAAAGGTCGGTGCCTTCGGCCGGATTGGATTTTCTGCGCTCGAAGCCGAACCAGAAGTAGGGATTGCCCCAGGGGTCGAGCCGTTTGTCAATGTGCAGGTTGTTTTGATCCCGCCGTCCTTGGCGCACGATCGAGATTCCCGCCACGGCTTCCGGCGCCATGTCGGGGAAGTTGACGTTCATCACGATGCCCTCCGGCAGATCGGCATCAAGCAGCCGCTGAACAATCTCCGGCCCATAGGCAAGCGGCGTTTCCCAATGGATCGAGCCCTCTTGGTCGAAACCGACGGTAAGGCTCATGGCAAACGACCGGATTCCGAGCAGTGCGCCCTCGATGGCACCCGCGATCGTGCCAGAATAGGTCACGTCTTCGGCGATATTGGAGCCGTAGTTTACCCCTGAAAGAACAAGAGTCGGCGGGTTCTCCAACAGGATGTGGCGCACGCCCATGATGACACAGTCCGTCGGGGTGCCGCGAACGGCGTAGCGCCGCTCACTGACTTCCCGGCAACGCAACGGCTCATGCAGTGTCAGCGAGTGCGCCGCCCCCGACTGGTTCGTTTCGGGCGCAACAACCCAGACATCATCGCTGAGCCGACCGGCGATTTCCTCCAGTACTTTCAGCCCCGGAGCATTAATGCCGTCGTCATTCGTGACTAGGATACGCATGTTTGGTTCCGGGGTTAGAGTTTGGGAGCGCTTAGGTGCTTGGTGAGCTACTCCGGCAAGGGACCTCGAAGTGGACAAAACCTCGCATGGGCCTAGCCGGTAATAGCTTCGATACCACCCATGTACGGCTTCAGCGCCTCGGGGATCACCACCGAACCGTCGGCTTGTTGATAATTCTCCATGACCGCGATCAGCGTTCGCCCGACGGCAAGTCCCGAACCGTTCAGCGTGTGCACGAAACGGACATCCTTGTCACCTGCACGATAGCGGGCGTTCATGCGCCGGGCCTGGAAATCCCCGCACACCGAACAAGACGAAATCTCCCGGTAAGTCTCCTGTCCCGGCAGCCAGGCCTCGATGTCGTAGGTCTTGCGGGAGGCAAAGCCCATGTCGCCGGTACATAGCAACATTGTCCGGTAAGGTATCTCCAGTCTCTGCAGTACCTTTTCGGCCGAGGCCGTCATGCGCTCATGCTCGTCCAGCGACTGCTCTGGCGTTGTAATTGAGACGAGCTCCACCTTGGAGAACTGGTGCTGGCGGATCATCCCGCGCGTGTCCTTGCCCGCCGAACCGGCTTCCGACCGGTAGCATGGTGTCCACGCGGTACAGCGCATCGGCAGCTGATCGGCCGCAAGTATGTCCTCCCGAACCATGTTGGTCAGAGAAACTTCCGCGGTCGGGATCAGCCAGAAGCCGTTCGTTGTCTGAAACAGATCTTCGGCGAACTTTGGCAGATTGCCGGTTCCATAAGCCGCTTCATCGCGGACCAGAAACGGCGGCAGGTACTCGGTATAGCCGTTTTCGCCGGTGTGCAGATCAAGCATGAAGGACGCAATCGCGCGCTCCAGCCGCGACAACGCCCCCTTCAGCACAACAAACCGCGCCCCCGAGATTTTCGCGGCCGTTTCGAAGTCCATCAATCCCAGCGCCTCGCCAAGTTCGAAATGCTGCTTTGGCGCAAAATCGAACTTGGGTGGGTCACCCCACTTACGCACCTCGACATTGTCGTTCTCATCGGCACCTTCGGGCACATCTTCAAGCGGCAGGTTGGGAATGTCGGACAGCTTATCATTGAGCTCGGCATTGATCCGGCGCTCTTCATCTTCGCCCGCCTGCAGCGCGTTCTTCAGCGTCGCGACCTCTGCCTTCAGTTTGTCGGCAAGCGCGGTCTCCTTCGCGCCCATCGCCTTGCCGATCTCCTTGGACGCGGCATTGCGGCGGCTTTGCATGTCCTGCAGGCCCGTCACATGCGCGCGGCGCTTTTCATCGATTGCAATGAGCTCGGCGGACATGGGCGCAAGGCCCCGCCGCTTCAAACCGGCGTCGAAAGCCTCCGGGTTTTCTCGAATCCACTTGATGTCAAACACGAAAGTCAGCCCCTTGAGTTTGGCGCAGTCACAGGTGCCCCAAGGCACGCGATGGCGCGGTGACCTGCCCTATAACATAGTCTGCCATCCGGGAGGCAAGAACCGGTCTACTATCCTTTGGCTACCGCGGTGGTCTCGCCTATCGCAACAATTCGACGCGCCAAAATGGCAGGCAAACCTTGGCGACATTCACGGGTCGGATTCGCCACCGAGGCTCCCGGCGTCTCCCCAACCCACATGAGAAACCAGCGTTAGTCGGTTACCTCCGCGGCCGCATTGACCTGAATGGAACGCATACTCTGCCTGAGTGCGGCCTCGTACGCTGGAAACTCGTTCTTCGTTGAATTGAAGTTGAACAGCAACATCTGCCCCTTGTACCCGGTGAACAGCATGATGTTGTAGATGTCGACATCAAGCGCGAATGACGTCATTTCAAACAAAGCCCACTTGCGCCCACCCAGCATGACCGTCTCGTTCCTCTTCCATTCGAGACCGGGAATCATCCTGGGCAGGACCTTGGTGAAGGCCTCTCTGAACTCATCGATTTTATCCATGGGGATGTCGTGAGGCTTGATGTCGTAGGCAATGGTTGTTGTCGCCGCTTCGTTGCCGATGACATAGCGCGGTGGTTGCGCCCTTGGATACTTGGAGGCAACAAGCGTCCTGGATAGCGGCTTGAACCCGTCAGGCGCCTCGAAGCTGACGCCGCCATTGTCGAGCGTAAGCATTTCCGCAACCGCAGCCGCCGGCATGACGACGAGCCAAATACAGCAAAAAAGAAGGCACTTCATCATCGGCCGCCTCCGTTGACTCTCAAGCAGACCCTGCGTTGGCAGGCCTATAGGCCGCAGTCTTTGACATCAACCTGGAACTCTGCGTGCTAGCGGAACTGAAATCGAGCAGCCTCGTCCTAGGACCTGGACCTGCCGGCAGCTCCAACTAGCCGCGAAACCGCCAACGCGTCGTCGCCGGCCTCAAGCAATAAGCCCTGCTGAACGCCCACACGATCCTGCTCGTTGCGATTCTGACTCACCTTCCACTTACCCTCAAGCTGGCGGATGACAAACTCGATACCAACGATCCCCTTGAGCTGCCGCGCCATGTAGTCATCGGGTGCATCATTCACCGCCCATGGGGCCGGTCGGTGTTTTTCCTGCCGCTGCGTGATCTCTTGCAGATGCTCGGCAAGCCAAACCGGGTCATCATGAAACACGAGCTCTCCGTGCGCCTGGACCACCGCGTAGTTCCACGTCGGGACGACCTTGCCGTGTTCCTTTTTCGAAGGGTACCAAGACGGCGTCACATAGGCTTGGGGACCTTGGAATACAGCAAGGATGGCCGGTGACAGCTTGGCCCGCTCCTTCCAAAGCGGGTTCGCTTTGGCGATATGACCGCGAACAGTACCCTTTTCGGATAGCTCCGGAAAAATCACTAGCGGCAAATGATCCGCCGCAAGTCGGCCGTCCTGCATGGACACCAGGGTCGCGAACGGATGCGCACGCATCAGCTCGTGCATGACCTCAATGCGGTCTTCTTTGAAATGCGGAGGCTGGTACATCGGCTGGCCTGCTTCTGCTTCCCGACGGTCCCAAACATATCACCGGTCGGCAACGTGGAACCAACTTGTGGACACTTGGTATGTGATGCTGTTGGCGCAAATGCCAAACTGTCTAGAAGCCTTAGCTCTCACCGGCCTTCGCTGCGGTGGCCTGTCTCTTCTCGACCCATTTGACGGTCCAGATCGAGGCTTCATAAAGCAGGCATGTCGGTAATGCCATGATGATCATGGAAATCGCATCCGGCGGCGTCAAAACGGCAGCCACAGCGAAAATACCCACGAAGGCGTAACGGCGGCCAGTAATCAACGCGCTCGAATCGATCAAGCCGGCTCGCGCCAGAAGTGTCAGGACCACGGGGAGCTGGAAGCAAATGCCAAAGCCCATGATGAGCGTCATGATCAGCGACAGGTATTCACTCACCTTCGGCAACAGCTCGATAGTCGCATGTGTGGCGTCTCCGACCTGCTCAAATCCGACGGAAAAACGCACCAACAGCGGCATCGCGATGAAGTAGACGATTGCTGCGCCGAGAATAAACAACAAGGGTGTGGCGAGCAGATAGGGCCGGAACGCCGCCCGTTCATTCTTGTAGAGCCCCGGCGCCACGAACTTGTAGATCTGCACGGCGACAAAGGGGAAGGCAAGGAACGCCGCGCCGAACATCGCTACCTTGATGTCGACGAAGAACTTCTCCAGCAAGTGCGTATAGATTGCCTTGGCCTGCTCCGCGCCCACCACGTTGACGAACGGCCCGAGAAGAATGTTGTAGATGTGCTTCGATACGGAGAAGCACAAAATGAACATCACGAAAAACGCCGCAACGGAGTAGATCAAGCGCTGGCGCAGCTCAACCAGGTGATCGAGAAGCGGGGCTTTCGATGCCTCGATCTCTTCATCCCGGCCTGTACCGTCGACAGTATCGGCCATCGCACTCAAACTCCGCTCTTGGCCGTATTGGCGTCTGCGTTAGCTGGTTGCGGCGCATCGACCGTTTTTTCCGGCAGCGGCGGCTCGGCCTCAACGGCGCCGGCCCACTCGGCAACGTCATCTGCGTCGCTATTCGTGTCCTTATCCGGGCGGTCGCTGGCGGGCTTACCCTTTAGGATCTCCGATGGCGACTCCATGGGTCCTGTGTCCAAGTCCTTTTCGACCTGGCGCGTGGCCTCATGCACCGTATTCGCGACATCCTGCTTGATACCGGCAACATCCTTACGGATTTGATCGAACTCGGATTCGCGCAAGGCCTCGTCGAACTGCGCGCGAAACTCCGCTGCCTGCTTACGGATGATCCCGACATAGCGGCCGATCGTCCTAAGCAGGACCGGCAGTTCCTTGGGCCCCACGACGATAAGCGCGATGACGCCAATGATCAGAAGCTCGCTCCAGCCGATATCGAACATGAAATTCCGGATGACCAAGTGGCACCGCCCGGGTAATTAGCCGGGCGGAAAAGGCAGTTGAGCGCTGGCTGCCAAGCCAGCTCGAAGAAAGGCACCGTACCTGAACCGTCACTCAGGCTTGCGCGGCGGGTCGATTGGACCACGCTGCCGGCTCTTTCAACCGGCTTTTGTGCTCTGCGTCTCGGTTTTTTCCGATGCCGAAGCCTGATGCTCGATCGTTGCCGTGCCATCGCTCTTCTTGGCTGGCTCTTCATCGTCCTCGGCCATACCCTTTTTGAAGCTCTTGATGCCTTTGGCGACGTCAGCCATCACCGACGAGATGCGACCGCTGCCGAACAGCAGAACCACGACCACGAGCAAGATAATCCAATGCCAGATGCTACTTGCACCCATCTCCTATAAACTCCTCTGCAGCACAAGCTGCGCGTTTCACGCCATCTTTGCGATTTCAGTACCTTTGTAGATGAGGTCATCGCAGTAAATCGCAAGTTCTTGGAGCGGTTATCGCATGAAAGCCCGAGACCCGGCAAGCACGCCCGCGCCCGGGAGGCATCAATAAGCCATTGAATCTAGGCGCCCTCGCCATTCTCCTTGAAGACAAGGACCCGATTAATATCAATCTCCACGCCCACTTCGGCGCCCTTTGCCCAATGCGCAAAGTGCGGGGTACGCACCCTAAGCGGTGTTTCGAAACCCTGAACGCCGACCTCCAGCAGATCGATATCTCCCATGAACCGAACATGTAGGACCCGTCCGGGCAAACCTTGACCCGGGACTCCAATCTTAATCTCGCGCTCTCGAATGCAGAGCGCGGCACGATCGCCCTCCGACATGGAATCAGGGGCCTTGAGACGGCCTACCGGCGTTTCGATCTGCCCATCGGCAACCCGATAGGAATCTTCGTTAATTTCGGAAAACAGCCGTGCAACGAACAGATCCACGGGACGGTCATACAATTCCTCCGCCTGCCCGAGTTGAACGATGCGCCCGCTTCGCATGACGGCGACGCGGTCACCGAGCCGCATAGCCTCTTCCGGATCATGCGTGACAATCAGGGAGGTGGCCCGTGTTTCGCGGAGCAGCCCCAGGGTCTGCTCCTGCATGGCATCGCGAAGTTGCACATCCAGCCCGGAAAAGGGCTCATCCATCAGCATCATCGACGGCCGCGGCACAATCGCCCTGGCAAGTGCGACACGCTGCTGCTGGCCGCCTGAAAGTGTGTGCGGATAAGCGTTTGCCAACTTCAGTAGTCCGACCCGAGAAAGCACAGCTGTAGCCTCACGCTGTGCTTCCTCGCGAGGCGAACCCTTCAGACCGAAGGCCACGTTTTCAAGAATTGATAAGTGAGGAAACAGCGCGAAATCCTGGAACATCAGCCCAATCGACCGCTTTTCAGGCGGCACGAACCGGTTGGGACCAGCAACCTCGCGATCATTGATGAGCACACGTCCCGAGGAGGGCTTTTCGACCCCGGACGCCACACGCAGCAGCGTTGTCTTACCGCATCCGGAAGGCCCTAAGAGGCAGACGACCTCACCCGGCGCGATGTCGAGATCAACACGCCGAAGGGCATACTCCGCACCATAGCGGCGCTCGACCCCTTCAAATGTCAGGCGGGCGGCAAATGTGGCGGCGGCGCGCGCTCCCGTCTCATCGGTCAGCGTGACCGGGGTCGTTGCCAATCGCTGCGAGATCCAGTCGAGCCACTGCAATCAGTTAGCCCTTCCATGCATCGGTCTTAGAACCATGAAAAATTCGCCAGGTCGTGCCGTGATCGCACGTGGCGTTATTGGCTGGGAGGATCCGACTTATCGGTGCTTTCGGCCTCGTGCAAATCGCCCGCCTCGTTATCCATCGCCTCGTCGTCGTTTTCTTCGTCAGTCTCCTCATCGAGGTCAAGGCTCTCCTGGCTCTCTTCTTCCTCTTCCAGAGGCAACTCATCGGGCATCAAAGCGGCGACGTCATTAGGCTGCGGCACCGAGAAGTCCGGTGGCAGCTGCGCACTCAGCAATCCGGCACCACGGAGTTCACCGAGCCCTGGCAAATCTCGTACACTATCTATACCGAAGTGTTCAAGAAACTGATCGGTCGTGCCATAGGTCAATGGTCGCCCTGGCGCCCTTCTCCGGCCGCGCGGCCGAATCCATCCCGTTTCCAGGAGGATGTCGAGTGTGCCCGCTGAGGTTGAGACGCCGCGGATTTCTTCGATCTCAGCCCGTGTTACGGGCTGGTGATAGGCAATAATGGCCAGTGTTTCCAGCGCCGCCTTGGATAGACGGCGCTCGTCAACGGTCTCGCGCTTCAACAGGTAGCCAAGATCTGGTGCCGTCCGGAAAGCCCACTTTCCCGCCACCCGGACAAGGTTGATGCCGCCGCCTTGGTAGCGCTCCTGCAGTTCCATCAACAACGGTAACGGGTCCTCTCCAGGCGGCAGAAACTCTGAAAGTTTAGACACACTGAGAGACTGCGAGGTGGAGAACAAAAGGGCCTCCAACACCCGCAACATCCGCTGACGTTCGTGCAGTTGTTCGACGCTGCCAGATTCACCTACTTCCGGTTCGGCAACTGGCTCCTCGCATGTTGCCAACGCAGGTGAGCCTTCATTCCGCACATCCTCAGCGGGCTTCTGCCCGTCGCTGCTGACCAGGCGGAGTTTCGGCGGGCCGCTTTGTCGCTCATCCTCATCGCTTGCAGTCATTCGACCGGCTCCCCTTCAGGATCATCACGCCGGCGCATGTAGATTGGCTGAAATGGGCCATCCTGGCGCAGTTCGACCAGACCTTCGCGAGCCATTTCCAGAGTGGCTCCAAACGAGCTAGCCCGAACCGTACGCGGCTCATCCTCCGCGCCCGTGAGGAAGCTCATCAGGAAGCCGTCAAAGTCCGACCACTGCCCGGGCACCGCAAGACCGATCAACCTCTGCAGTTGGCCGCGCGCCTGCTTCACAGACCAGACCTTTCGGGCCCTCACCCTATGCACCGTCTTGATTGTTCTTTGCCGCGTTGCCGCGTAGGCGTGCAGCAAATCGTAAATCTCCGCGCTCCAAGCGCGATGACGGATCGTGGACACCTTTTCAGGCATGCCCCGCTCGAAGACATCGCGCCCGAGCCTTGCCCGCGTCATCAGCGCCGCTGCCCGTTCGCGCATCGCTTCGAGGCGCATTAGCCGGAACGCCAGCCTCTGAGCCATCTCTTCTGCACTGGCGACATCATCGGCCTTTTCATCCTTCGGCAGCAGGAGTTTCGACTTGAGATAAGCGAGCCAAGCCGCCATCACCAGATACTCTGCCGCGACCTCCAGTTTCAGGCGCTGCGCTTCGGAAATGAAGCTGAGGTACTGCTCCGCCAGCGACAGCACCGATATGTTCGACAGATCGACCTTTTGCGTGCGTGCCAGGGCCAGCAGCAAATCAAGCGGTCCCTCAAAACCACCGACATCGACATTGAGCGCATCCAGCTCAGCCCGGTCGGCAATCCGCTCCGGCTGGTCCCAATCCTTGTCCTGGCCCGTCACGCGGGCTTTTTCGTCGTCAGAAGTCATTGCCGGCAGATTGCCTCGATTCGCCAGAAAGTCACGCGAACACGACAATTAGCACAGACATGTGCTCAAGCTGAACCACCTGCAAGAACAAGCGACAAGGCCATTTCAGCTTCACCGACGTCGAAATCCTGCGTCTGCTGTGTAACAGCCCACGCCGCCGCGAAACGGTTGAACGCTTCGCCCACAAGCTCCGGACTTTCAGCTGCCACTGCCTCCATCTCTTCCAAAACGCCATTGCAGTGCAGGATCAGGTCGCAACCGGCCGTGATTGTCGCCCGCGCACGCGACTGCAAGGAACCTGAAAGCGCCCTCATCGACAAATCGTCGCTCATCAGCAACCCGCCGAAACCAATCTCCTGGCGAATAATGTCATCAATGACGTATCTCGACGTCGTCGCAGGCGCGGTCCCGTCGAGCACATCATAGACCACGTGTGCCGTCATCGCTGCCGGCAGGTCGGACAAGGCTTCGAACGTTTGAAAATCGCTGGCTCGCAGGTCTTCAAGGCTCTCGTTGACGATTGGCAATGCCAGATGGCTGTCGCAAGTGGCCCGACCGTGGCCGGGAACATGCTTCATCACTGGCACCACG
>JARFQY010000324.1 GCA_029287535.1 Filomicrobium sp. | reverse complement strand
TCTTCCTCTTTAAGTGGCGGGGGTGGCGGCTCTGAATTTGATCATTCGCCATCCGGCGGGTCGGTGGCATGCTCAGCTGTTCATGTTCAATCTGCGCCTGCCACAGTCAGCACTGACGTCGAAGACGAACGGAGGTTTTTTGCGGGCCGTGCGCGATGTACGGCTCGTTCATGTCAATTTGGATGGGCTGAAATGGAGAATATCCACGATCGTGTTACGGCGCGCCAGCAGACCCGATGCTGGCCGTCGGTGCATTCGGTCGCTTGCTTGCGGATGCAATGTATCCGCCCTCGAGCCGACTAGGCCGTCGCGCTCCGGCGTTGACATCGTCCGTCACGCCGCAGGAAACCAGTGCCCTCTGACATATCCGAATGCCACGGCGTCTTTGTGCGTGGCCGCGACGGCTTCCAGCGTGGATTTATCGATGACCACCGGCTGAAGTCGTTTGTCCGCCGCGCCTCTCGGGTGGTCGAAGCCGCTGACCACGATGATCTGACGCTCATTGCTCAGTTTGATCGTTGGAAAGGCCATGAAAGTGGTCTCCGCTCATCTGCAAGGCCGACATAAACGGGACATGCGCTAGCGCCTGAGGGCGCCTGAGGAGGCCAAACCCAATAGGGCCACCGCTGGCGGTGGCCCAACTGGTACTGAAAAACTGCCGTGCAGTTCAATGTCTCAACCGCCGACAAGAATTCGATTAGCAGATCTATATGACGAAGTGATGTAAGAACCGCCTCGGCACGATTGATAATGAGATCGCGTCGTCCCGACTGGACCCAAGGTTAGGGTCAAACGTCAGGATGGCTTGTGTACGATCGGCGGAACCAGCCAATCCGCTCCCTTGGCGTCGAAGAGGCAGCAGGCAGTTAGACGAGCTGTTAAGGGACCCGCTAGGAAGGCACGAGATTGTGGGGATGACCTTGAGACACACGGCAACGCAAGGCACCCTGATGAAAGCTAAGCAGAGCTTATACTGGGCGCTGGGCCTGCTGCTGGCCGGGCTGGCGCCGGATGCGTTCGCCGAGGAGCTTGTCTTTCGGTTCGAGGCGACGCTCGAAAATGTGGTCGTTCAGCCGCCAGAAGGCAGCGTGGCGGCGCAGGCGGCGAACAGGGAATTCATAACGGGCACCTTCGGGTTCTCCACCGATGCAGCGGTAGCCGCCAACGCCGGCATTCCGGGCCGCGTTGAGTTCGCATCCTACGATACAGGCTTCCTTTCCATCAAGGAAATCGACGTCAGTCGCCTGCCGGGGTCACCGGGCATGCGCGTCGGGGATGGTATTGCCCAAGCTGCAGACCCAAGTTCAACCATCAAGGACGAGGTGATATTCAGCTATCGAGCGATCTCCAGGGACGAGCCGATCGATTCTCTGGCGCTGCGCTTTCGCTATAGGGATGCAAATGTGCTGCAGGATGCCAGGCTCCCGACATCCTTCGATCTCAACGATTTCGACAGCGTTAGCCTTTCGTTCAGCCATCGCATCGATTCTCTAAGCAATCGCGGGGAAGGCGAGGCACGACGAAATCAACTTCTTGGTTTGGTGCATTTTAGACTTACCACCATAAGGCGTGCGGAATGATGCGGTAACACGAGAGTGGCGTTGCACAACCTTTGAACACCTGTGAGATCACATGATCCGCTTTTCCGTCTCACTCGCCTTCATCGTCTTGTTCTCCTTGCTAATCACCACGTTGCCCGCTAGCGCAAGTGAGACGGTTCAGGCCCAGGTCGCCCAAATATTCCGCTCTTTGGGCTACGACGAGGTCTTTAGGAGTTTCGGCCCCGCGATTGCTCTCGGCGTCACGGCGACCGAGGAACGTCCGGAAGTTGTCCGCCAACTCAGGAAGGCCACCGAGCAATCCTTCGAGCCCGAGAGCATTTTCGCCCGCATCGTGGAGAGGACCAGTGCGGCGCTCGCACCCGACGCCACGCGGGCTGTCTCCGACTTCTATGAGAGCCCGTTTGGCCGCAAGGTAGCCGCCCTGGAGCGTAGCGTCATTCAAAACGGCATGAGTGCCGCAGCGCCGGACGCGGATACCGAAGGCGCCGATGACATGCAGCGAGCGCTTGAAGCTCTGCCGGCCGCAGAGGGCTCGGCGCCCAAGCGCTTCGCGCTTTATCGCCGCCTGATCGGGGCGATCTACGCTGAACCAAGGCTCAATGAATTCGCGAACGCCATACTCACGGCAACGCTGACGGGCGTCGTCGCCGGCGATCCTGGGGCGGCAGGCGCACTCGATGCAATGGTCCAGAGCGGGACTGAGGCGATGCGCCCCCTCCTCAAGCAGATCTATGAACAACTCGGGTTGCTGTACGCTCACGATACCTTTGCGACGCTCGAGCTCGACGAACTCGAGCGTCTCGTTAAGATGTTAGAGACGCCAGAGTTTGCAGCGTTCTACGGGGCTCTGAATAATGCGATGACGACAGTCATGGGCGAAGACAGCCTGGGCTTCGGCGAACGCCTGGGCGCGGTCCTCCGCGCGAACCCGCTCTGAAGCGCTATAGCGTTGGTTTCGTAAGGAATGCCTGAGAGCTCAGCGGCCAGGGTGTTGTCTTTCGGGTAATGCGGCCCTCGAACGAGGGAAACAACCGCCGAAGATCCACCCCGATGCTCCCTCTACTCGGCCCGGGAACAAATTTGACTGCAAGATCCGTTGATTGATCAAGGCGAAGAAGGCGTTGTTCAGCCGAACCCAGCTCGGTCATGTTCCGTTTCGCCGCAGAACGCGAACTTGCGCCCGGTGTAGCTTAACCACTCGGAAGGGAACTCGCGCTAGCATCAACATACTTCGCGCTGGCGGCTCAAGGAACGCAAGGCCGAAAGGTGATCCCAATGCTTTGGGCTCGACCGGGTAGCACGGTGCAAAGGCGATGTACGTGCCGGATAGTGTGACGCTCGTGCCGCTGCTGCCGCGCACACCGGAACTGAACCCGGCAGAGCGCGTGTGGCTTTTTCTAAGCAACGCTGCCTGTCTCCCCGGCTGGTCCACGATCTGATGCCATCGTCGACGCGACGTGCGAGGGCAGTGAGAGTTCAGGCACACGTCGGCACCGTGAGACTTCACAACCCTGGCGACGGCATTTCGAAGAATATGGTGGTCCAAGTAAGATGGCGGCACTTTATTTGATGCCGGCTTGCAGGAAGGCCTGGACGAACTGGCGTTGAAAGACCAGGAAGAGGACGAGCAGCGGTGCGATCGCCATCACCGTTGCGGCGGAAATGACGGATATGTCCACGCCATTCTCTGGAGCAGCAAAGATCGACAGGCCGACCGTGATTGGGCGGGCCGCGTCGGTATTTGTCACGATCAACGGCCAGAGGAAGTTGTTCCAATGTGTTGAGACCGAGACGAGAGCGTAGGCTATATAGGTCGGACGCGCGGCAGGGACATAAACACGCCATAAAACGCCCAACAGACCGCATCCCTCGACGCGGGCAGCATCATCGAGTTCCTTCGGTACGGATTTGAATGTCTGGCGCATCAGAAAGATGCCAAATGCCGACGCCATGTAGGGGGCGCCCATCCCGAGGATACTGTCGACGATCCCCAACTCGGACGCCACCACGTAGTTCTCGACAATCAGGACTTCGGGCAGGATGAAAAGCTGTAGAAGGACGAGGATGAAGATAACGTCCTTGCCGCGGAACTCGACCTGCGCGAAGGCGAAGCCGGCCAGCGTGCACAGAACGAACTGGCCGATCAACACTGACGTCACCAGTAGGAAACTGTTCAGAAAGTAGGTGAGCCAGGGGGCTCCGTTCCATGCCGTTCGAAAGTTCTCCAATGTCCAGGTTGCATCGAGTTTGAAGTTCACGGCGTCGCTTGAGGTGTGGAACGCGGCCCAGAAGGCGAAGATCAGGGGCGATATCCAGACGATGGCGAGCGCGATCGCGAGGGCTGCTTCCAGCCAGGCGGCGAGGCGTGCCGTCGTCATAGCGCTCATCGATAGTGAGTCCTTCGATCAATGACCAGAAACTGTGCAGCGGCAAGCGCACCCAGCGCAATCAGTACCAGGACGGTCATGGCGGCCGCAGCAGGCGCATCGAAGAAGGCGAAGGCACTCTCCCAGATGTAGTAGAGAAGCAGCTTTGAGGCGTCGGACGGGCCGCCTTTGGTCAAAATGAAGAGATGGTCGATCAACTTGACCGAGTTGATCATAGCGTTGACCAGAATGAAGAGTGTGGTCGGCATTAAAAGCGGCAGCACGATGCGGCCCGTATAGGACCACCAACCGGCGCCTTCGATATCGGCGGCCTCCTTGAGATCAGGTGGAATGGTTTGGAGCGCGGCGAGATAGAAGATCATGAAGAAGCCGGCCTCTTTCCAGATCGTTACGATGCACACCGCCCAAAGCGCTGTTTCGGGCTGGCCGAGCCAGTTCGTGGACGGCAGGCCGAACAACGCGCCGATCTGGTCGAGCACCCCGAAGCCGGGCGTGTAGAAGAACAACCAAAGATTAGCTGCCGCGATCATCGGCAGAATGGTCGGAGTGAAATATGCCGAGCGGATGAAGCTGCGCGCCGGGATCTTTGAGTTCGCCCAAAGCGCCATGGTCAGCGCGACCAGGATCGAAACAGGAATTGTGATGCCGGCATAGAAAAGATTGTTCGTGACGACCAGCCAGAAGGTTGGATCGTCGAAGAGGGCGCGGTAGTTTTCGAGTTCGACAAACTCGGTGGGGCGACGTCGGGTGCCGCGCGAAAAGAGGCTTTGCCAAAATGTGGCGATCGTCGGCAGAAACGCGAACGTCGTCAGCATGATGAGGGCGGGCGTGAGCAGCAGCCAACCGTTGATGGTATTGCGTCTGCGCTCGATCGCGATTGGGTCCTGCATGCCGGCCGCCATTGCTGCGTTAGGCACGTGGCCGGCGCCGGGATACCGCCACCAGCCACACGCGTTCGTCTATCTATAGGCCTTGAGCAGACGCTCGGCGGCGGCCTGCGCTTCGCCCAGCGCTTCGGCCGGCGACTTGTTACCGGTCAGGGCCGCCTGGATGGCATTATTGAGGCCTTCGCGGACGCGTGCTGTCTGGTAGGTCGAGAATTCCGCGACGGCGTGTTCGAGTTGATCGCGGGCAACCAGCGCCGGCGGGAAGTCAGCCGTGTACTTCTTGAGCGCTTCCGTCTTATAGGCCGCCGGCGACACACCCATGTAGCCCGTTGCGATCGACCACTTGGCCGCCTGTTCCGGCGAGGTCATGAATTTGATCAGCTTGAGAGCCGCGGCTTTCTCTTCGTCGGACGACTGCTTGAAGAGGTAGAAATTGCCGCCGCCGGTTGGTGAGCCAAGGCGCTCATCGCGCGGCAGCATTGCGACGCCGAAGTCGAAGTTGGCGTTCTTCTTGACAGCGGTGAGGTTGCCGGTCGAGTGCCACATCATGGCGGTTTTGCCCTCGAGGAACGCCTGACGTAGCGTACCCCATTCAACGGTGCCTTCCGGCATGATGCCGTGT
>JARFQY010000266.1 GCA_029287535.1 Filomicrobium sp. | reverse complement strand
GGTTTCATTGAACTTCCAGGAGGTGAAGAAACAGGACCTCGATGCCGACAGTTGAGCCAAGGGCCTGGAGAAAAGAGGTGAGGGTTACTGTGCGTTCCATTCGAGCCACCTCGGTTGCCGCCGCCGTGTTGGCGAGCAGCTTGGTTGTTGTAGCCGGCTGTGCGGTCAATCCTCTTTCGAACTCCGCCGTTGCTGCGGATGTGGGCACGGCCGCTGAGCCGCGTAAGCTCGAGGTGGCAACCTTCGGGTCCGGGTGTTTTTGGTGCGCGGAGAAGAACTTCGACCAGCTACCAGGCGTCGTTTCAACGATCTCGGGTTACATGGGCGGGAAGACCAAGAACCCGACCTATAAACAGGTATCGTCGGGCCGCACGGGGCATGTCGAAGTTCTGCAGGTGAAGTACGATCCGAAGACCGTGAGTTACAAGAAACTGCTCCAGTATTTCTGGAGGACGACTGACGTCACAGATGGTGGCGGGCAGTTTTGTGACCGTGGGAGTCAGTATCGCCCCGCGATATTCGTTCACAGCCCCAAGCAGCGTAATTTGGCTGAAGCTGGAAAAGCGGCACTTGATGCCAGCCGGCGATTTTCAAAGCCAATCGCGGTTGAGATTTTGGATGCGAGCGAATTCACGCGTGCGGAAACCCGCCATCAAAACTATTACAAAAAGAACCCGTGGCGTTATTCCTATTATCGCTATGGCTGCGGACGTGATCAGCGCATCACAGAGCTGTGGGGCAAGAACGTCGCGGCGCATTAAGTCCAACGGCCGCGACGGTTTCGCATTACTTTAGCGTTTTGGATTGCGGGTGATCGCAATGCTCACAGCTTGCGCAAGGCTGCCGGCCACATGCGGCCCAGAACGTTGTCCTGCCGAATGACATAGTGGTAAAGCGCCGCGCCAATATGCAGGACAATGAGGGCGCCCAAGGCGATTGCACCATAAACGTGCCATTCAAATACGGTCTTGGACATTTCTTTGTCCGGAGCGACCAACGCCGGCAATTTGAACAATCCGAAGATATCGAGTGCCGGGAACATCGCGACACCGATGTAGCCCAGGATGGGTACGATGAGCAGCAGCAAATACAGGGCAAGGTGGTTCAGGATGCTGCAGGTCTTATGCCACGGTTCGATGGTCGGTTCGTGCGGAGGCGGCCCGGCGATCAGCCGATAAGCCAGCCGCAAAACGACTATGAAGAAGATGATGACGCCGATGAGCTTGTGGCTGGAGTAAAGCTGGTTGGTCAGCGAGTCCCAAATGTTGAGGTCTTTGCCGCGATAGACCATGTAGACCCCGATTGGAATCTGTACGGCCAACAACACTACAATAAGCCAGTGAAAGGTGCGGGCGGTGGACGAATAGATCTGGATGGGGCCAGACGTTGTTTCCACGGTGTTCGAATCTGTCCTTGGCATTCTCAACCCCTGTTCAACGGGTTAGCTGCTTTCCGGTGCAAGATTTGCACGGGCCGCAGCAAGATCACAATCGAAAAGCACGTCTCCGTCTGCCAGAACGTGCACGGTGGTTGGGGGGCGCAATGAACGGTCGAGCTTATCAATCGGCTCAAGGTCCAATCCGGACTTTCCTGAACCGATGATCATCGGCGCGACGAGAACGTGCAAGCGATCGATGGCTCCGGCATCGATGAACTTGGAAATGGTGCGGGCTCCACCTTCGATCAGTAATCTCTTAAAGCCCCGGTTGAACAGGGATGTGACGATCGCGTGCGGGCATAGGCCGGATTCGGTGCATTCGAGCTGAATGTTTTCGCACGCTGCAACGGGAGCGTGACCGATCGCCGAGATGGCCACACGGGGGGCGCCGTCTTCAGCCAGAACTCCCGCCCCGGAAGGCAGCCGACCGGAAGGATCGATCACGACGCGTGCCGGCTGGCCCTGATTGGCGAGAAGAGGGACGCGACGAACGGTGAGCAAAGGGTCGTCCGCGATCACCGTGCCTATGCCTACAACAACGGCATCGACAGCGGCGCGGAGGCTGTGAAGGTGCGCCAGGGCAGCTTCCCGGTTGATCCAGCGGCTTTCGCCGGTCACGGTCGCGATACGCCCGTCGAGCGATTGCCCGAGCTGGGCAACGACGTAGGGTGCGTTACCTGGAGCTTCGAGAATAGGCGTGATCGGGTCAGCCGTCGTTGTCATCAATAAGAACAGGTGTCCGAGATCGTTTCACCGGGACCCTGTAGCTGGTGAACGTGGCGCAGGCAAGCTCGATCGATGATGTCCGGGAGGGGACTATTCCTGCAGGATCAAACGGCCTGATCGGATTTCGAAACGCGAGAGCTTGCCGAGAAAGGACATGCCCAACAAAGTGCCATCGAGTTTGCCGGGTTCGGAGACCAAACCGCGGACGTTTCGCACAACGATGTCGCCAAGGCGGACGCGGGAGAGCATGACAGGAGCGACACGGGCAATGCCGTTGGCGGTGCGGACGCGACCCGTATAATCACTCGGCGCGACCCTGATGCCAGCCCGGCGGGCGTCGCGGTGGCTCATGGCAACCAACGTTGCGCCAGTGTCGACCATGGCGTCTATGGTGCGGCCGTTTACATCAATTCGGGCGCGGTAGTGGCCGTAATTGTCGGCTGCCAACTCGACGTAACCGAGGGCGCGGTGCGCCGCGTTCGCGGTGTTGCGTTGCTGATGTTGTCGGCCGGTGGCCGTTGTGTTCGCGAGCTTGCCGAAGCCAAGTTTTACGGCTGCGGCCTTTATGGTTTCAATGTTGTTGATGCTCCAAACAACAGCTAGGGCAAGAAACACGTAGCCCACAACTTCGCTCAACAATGTACGCGTGCCACTCGACATTCCGCTCGGCCCATACTCGCACCTTTGACGCCTGCGGAGGGGCCGTCAGGGCTCAGCCTCGCAGGGTCAAAAAATCTCCAGAGAATTCATATGAGCGGAGACGTCTTAAAAAACTCATACCTAGCAAGCTCTCGTTAAGCTTCCCGGGCTTGGAAACGAGTGCCTCGACGTCATTTAGAACGATGTCACCGACGGCGACCGAGCGTAGTCGAACAGGAGCCGCGTAGGTGACCCCATTGGCGGTATTGACGGGGGTTGTGAAAGCCAGGCTGGAGACGTCAATGCCGGCACGTTCGGCATCTGCTGCCCGGAGCACGACCGTGGACGCTCCGGTATCAATCATCATGCGCGTACGCGTACCGTTGATGGCGCCGCGCGCTACGAAGTGGCCGCTGGGATGTTTACGAATGCGAACCGTGACGTTGCCATTCTCGTTTCCAAGGCGCATGACCGAGCCGACCGGTGAGAGCTCGCTGGCGACGCGGCTGCCGAGCTCCGCAAACTCCGCACGATAGCTGTAACCGGCAATGAGCAAGAACATAAGACCCGCCCAGATGCCCAGATGCTTGGCATTGTCGCTCATGCGACCACCGCTGCCCATCATCAAAACGATCGCATAGAGACCGACCAGCGCGCCGCTGCCGATGAACAGCCACCGCTCCGTTGTTGACAGGTGTGAAACGGTGCTGCCGTCGCCGGTTAGAAAGTAAAACAGGGCGAGCAGCAGGGCGAGTAATAGGGCAAGCCAGCCAAGCATAAATTCCGTGACCTTACTGGTTAACGAGGCGCGACAGGCCTTGCGGTTTCCTTCGGACATGTCGTCACTGACTATACGTTAGGTTGCAGATGTGCCCAGACAATGGTGGCTTCTCGAATGATGCTCAAAAATTCAGGCTCGGGCATAGTTTTCCGGGCTTGGCGCCGCAGGATGTCTGCGGGTAACGAGACGCGGCTGGCGTCTCGATACCGGTTCGCGGTGGCGTTCGAGGCCATATGGCTGCAGCGGACCGACAGCCTGGAGAACGCGCTGGGGCGGCAAATAGACGATTGCCTCGGTGCCTTTTCGCAGTTGCGAGCGGAGTTCAAAGAGGCCGCCATGCAACTCAATGAGGTTCTTGACGATGGGCAGTCCGAGGCCTGTGCCGCCCTCGGCTGTCTGGTGGGCGAGAGATCCCTGCCCGAAGGCCTTCATGACTTTCGGGATTTCTTCCTTGGGGATGCCGGGGCCGGTGTCGCGGACCGTCAGCAGCTGGCCGCCGTCGGTCGCCCGCCGGACGGTGATGTAGATTTGGCCGCCGCTTGGAGTGAATTTAAGGGCGTTCGACATCAAGTTGAGGCAAATCTGCCGCATAGCCCGCGGATCGGCCCAGATATGGGGAAGGTCGGGTGTGCAGTCCTCTATGATCCGCAGGCCTTTCTTTTGGGCACGCAGATCAAGCAGGCGTTGGCAGTCGTCGGCGATATCCTCGAGCCTTAAGGGCTCTTCATTGAGTTCGTACTTACCCGCCTCAATGCGCGACAGGTCTAGGATCTCATTTATGAGATTTAGCAGGTGACTGCCGCTGGAGTGGATGTTCTCGGCATAGTCGAGATAGGTCGCGTTTGGCATTTTGCCCAAGACCTCGCCTTTCATGACCTCCGAAAAGCCCATGATGGCGTTGAGTGGCGTTCGCAGCTCGTGGCTCATCGTCGCCAAGAAGCGGGATTTGGCCTTATTGGCTGACTCGGCCCGGCGACGCGCCTCATCGGAAATTAGCTTTGCTTCCTCAAGTTCGCTGATTAGCACGTCCTTTTGGGCGCGGAACTCCAACATGGCGAATGCTGTAGAATTGAGCCCGACAGCAAGAAAGACAAAATAAAGGTGGATGCCGACGGCCATCGACGCCAAGGCATAATAGAGCGGGTCACCCACCAGGCCTCCCAGCATTATAAGGCGGCCGACTACGGCGGTTGTCATCGGAATCGTGCCGGCGTGCATAATCGGCATGATCGTCGATGCAAACGTCATCCGGATGGCCAATACAACGATCAGCATGGCGAAGATGAAGACGTGCGAGGAAAATAGCGTTGATTCGCTTGCTGTTGCGTAGTTCGCTATGCCGACCAGTGCAAAGCCCGCCCAGGTCATTCCGCTCAGCACCTCGGCAATGACGAAGCGGCGGCGCCAAACACGAATATCGACGTCGGCCGGATCGAGGGCAATGAACCGCCGGCAGAGTTCCAGCAAAAGGACCTTTGCTGAAATAACCAGGACGAGCCAGATTGCGGCTTCTAATGGGGTCGCCCACAACAAAGAAGCAATCGACAAGATGATCGAAAGGGCAGGCATGGTGGCGGCTGCCGTCATCTCATTGCGAACGAACATTCTCAGAAGTTCGTACTCAAACTCCGGCTTGACGTTTGAACCCGAGGTCAGTTGCGACCGCATCGCACGGACTTGCTCGCTCGACCTCTGGCGGTCTTCGCGTCGCCCCCTGAGGTATGCAATGTCTTCGGATTTGACCGATGCGTTCATGCGGCTTCCAGGTTGCAAGCACTTCGGATTGGCGGAGTCAAAGTTGCAAAGTCGACGATTAAATTCGTTAACGCGCAAGCATTTTGAAAACTCCTTGGTAAGGATAAACTCTCTTAAATTTATTAACGGATCGTTTGTCATTTGGGTTCAGCGGGAAATGGGAATTGTATGAGGTTTCTCTCTCGTTATCGTCGAAACCGCCATATCGTCAGCCTCCTTGTGTTGGGGGTTTTGGCGATTGGCCTGATTCTACGTTTTTTTATTCCAGCCGAGAGTGTTGAAAACGTGGAAGGCCGGGCGAAAGTTATCGATGGAGATAGCCTTATTGTATCTGGCCGTGAAGTGCGAATGCAAGGCATTGACGCGCCAGAGGGCCGTCAGAATTGCCGCCGCGATGGGCGTGCGTGGGCTTGCGGCCAAGAAGCGCGGCGATTGTTGAAGCGGCTGACTGGGAAACAAAAGGTTTTTTGCAAAGGGCTCGATATTGACAAACACGACCGTTTGTTGGCGCTTTGTCGGGCCGGCGGCATAGATCTCAACCGGGAAATGGTGGTGCGCGGGTTCGCGGTCTCTTACGGCCGTTACGGCAAGGAGGAGCAAACCGCAAGAAAGAACAAAACGGGGATGTGGTCGGGCGAATTCGAGCGTCCGCGGGATTGGAGGCGCAATAGAAATATAGGACGGTAACAAAACCTTGAATCGCTTGCTGCTGCACCTTCCTTTCAGTTTTGAGGAAAAAGCCAGTGAGTTTGGAAGGGAAGGGTTAGGGATTATGAAGATTATCGAGACAAAGGCCGCCCCCAATCCGAGGCGTGTGCGAATATTCTTGGCGGAAAAGGCTGTCGAGATTCCTTACGAGGAGTTTGCCCTTAACATCAAGAATATCCAGTCGGATCAATTCGCCAGCCTCAACCCAATGCGGCAGGTGCCGATCCTGGTCCTCGATGATGGCGAGCACATTTGTGAAACAATGGCGATCTGCCGTTATATCGAGGAGATTCATCCAGAGCCGAGGCTTTTTGGCGAAACGCCAATAGAAAAGGCTCGGATCGAGATGTGGAACCGCCGCGTCGAGCTCGGGTTGTTTTTCGCGGTGGCGCAGGCCTTTCGGCATCTGCATCCAAAGATGTCGGAGCGGGAGGTGCCGCAGGTTGCTGACTGGGGCGTCGCCAACAAGTCCAAGGCAATCCAAAGGCTGGGGCTGCTTGATGAGCGGCTGCGTGAGACGAAGTATCTTGCCGGAGATACCTATTCGGTGGCCGATATCACGGCGCTGGTCGCCGTTGACTTCATGGCGGCGGCGCGTATTGAACGCCCCCAGGAGTTTCTAGGTGTGGCCCGTTGGTATGAGGATGTTTCTGCAAGGCCAAGTGCGGCGGCCTAGAGCTTTTGCTACAGTGTGAGAAGCAGTTCTTCGCTCCGCTGTGTGTTCCCCAGGGAACAGACGCACTAGAGTGAGAGGTGCACCCTCCTTTTGTTGGGGCTTGGACAGGATAAGAATAATGAAGCTGACCATCGTCGGTTCGGGCGACGCGTTCGGCTCGGGCGGTCGCCTCCAGACGTGCTTTCATGTGGCGGCAGGTGACCTGCGCTTCTTGATTGATTGCGGAGCCACGAGTCTGATCGGCATGGCACGGCAGGGGCTGGACCCGGGCCAAGTGGATGCAATCTTTATTTCTCATCTGCATGGTGATCATTTTGGTGGGCTCGTATGGTGGATGCTACACGCGGAACACATCACCAAGCGCGAACAGCCTCTCATTGTGGTTGGCCCAAGAGGTATAGAAGCGCGTTACCGCGCGGCCGCTGAGGCCCTGTTTCCGGGCAGTACGGCCAAGGAATTGCGCTTCCCGTTGCAGTTTTTAGAGCACGTCGAAGGAGCACCGTTCGAATGGCGTGGTTTGTCATGCCGGGTCACGGAGGTCAGTCACCCGTCTGGAGCACCGTCTTATGGGTTACGGTTCGAACTCGGTGATAAATCGCTGAGTTTTTCCGGCGACACGGAGTGGGTGGACGCGCTGGTTGAACTGTCAGAGGGCGTCGATCTGCATATCAATGAGTGTTTCGTGTTTGATGAGGAGTTGCGCTATCACACAAGATGGTCGCTGTTGCGCGAAAAACTGCCGTCGATCTCTGCGAAGCGCATCTTACTGACCCACATGAGTGAGGAAATGCTGGCCCGTGCGGATGAGATCAACGACCCTCGTATTATCCTCTCCAAAGACGGACAGCAGCTTGAGATCTGACGAGGTCAGACATGGTGGCGCGCGGTTCAACGTCCCGTAGAACGGACCGGTTGTCGCGGCTTCTCAGTGAAATCCGGTCCTGCCGGATATGCATTGACAACCCAAAAGGCACGGCTCTTCCGCATGAGCCTAGACCCGTGCTGCAGGCGCAAAGATCGGCCAGGCTGGCTGTATTCGGGCAGGCCCCTGGTCTCAGGGTTCACAAAACAGGAAAGCCGTTTACGGACCCATCGGGGGTTCGGCTGCGAGAATGGATGGGGGTTGGCGAGGACGAATTCTATGACCCCGCCTTATTGGCCATTGTTCCGATGGGGTTTTGTTTTCCTGGATATGACAAGAAAGGCGGGGATCTGCCGCCGCGTCTGGAGTGCGCTCAGGCTTGGCGAGCACGGGTTTTGCGGGCATTGCCCGATCTTGAACTTGCGCTACTGATTGGGCAGTACGCGCAGGCTTGGCACCTAGGGTCTGACAAGAAGCGGACGCTGACGCAGACCGTGGAGGCGTGGCGGGAAGTCCTGGCGCGTGATACAAGACCGCGATTGTTGCCGCTGCCGCACCCTTCCTGGCGCAACAATGCATGGATTGCCAAGAACCCATGGTTTGAGGCCGAACTGCTTCCAGAGCTCAAGATTATGGTGCGATCAGCTCTGAATAGACCGTGACGGTGCGGTGGCGGGCGGGCCCGTGAAGTCTCGACGGGCAATTTTGAAGTTGCGATTGCGGCACTTTTCCTCGACCGTGCATTATTGCCGGGCGACCTGAATAGGGCGTTTGCGGAAGCAATATAATTGACCGCGAAGTCAGTTAACGAAACTTCGAACGGCGGCCGCAGGAGCCTGTGAGCTGAAGAAGCCGCCGGTGAAAGGGTAGGGCATGCTGGACGAAATGGACATCAAGATCCTTCGGGTCCTGCAGGAGGATGCAACGCGGGCGGTAGCCGAGATCGGCAAGGAGGTCGGACTGTCAACGACACCTTGTTGGCGGCGTATACAAAAACTCGAGGAAGCCGGTGTCATTCAGCGAAAAGTCGCGGTGCTTGATCCGGTCCGGGTCAATGCCGGCGTGACTGTCTTCGTGCAGGTCAAGACCGATCAACACTCTCATGAATGGTTGGAGCGTTTTCATGAAGCAGTGATCGACTTTCCCGAAGTCGTCGAATTCTATCGAATGTCGGGTGATATCGATTACCTTCTTCGGGTTGTCGTGCCCGACATCGCCGCTTACGACCGCTTCTATAAGAAGCTCATCTCAAAAATAGAGATTGCGAAGGTCTCATCGGCTTTTGCCATTGAGCAGATCAAATACACAACGGCCGTACCTCTACACTTCGCGCTTGCGGGCTCGAAAGGTTCTCAGGCCACCAAGCGCTGAACCGATAGGATGGCGGCCGCAAAGCTGCCGGCTGCGATTGCCGTGAACGTCAGCACCATACCGCCGACGCGCAGTGGCATTAGCTGCGGTGATTGGGACATGCCGTAGGCATGCAGCGCGCGGCCCGCCACCAATGTCACACCAATGGCGTGGAGCCAAAGGCTCGGGGCGGCCAGGCTCTCGGCAAGCGCCAGCGCGATCAATCCCATTGGCGCATACTCTGCGCAATTGGCGTGTACGCGCATGCGCTGCAACAGCTGCTTGTCACCGCCATCGCCGAGGCTGATTTGGTGGCCTCGGCGATAGGCAATGGTGCGGAAGCCCAGTGTAATCAGCAACAGGGCCAGAGGCAGGATATAAAGCGCGGTGATCGGCATTTGGACTGAGCGTTCTAGGTCAGCTTGCGATCTGCGGCGTTGAGCCTGGCAATCAAGCTTGAGGTGTCCCAGCGGCTGCCGCCCATCTTCTGCACTTCAGAATAGAATTGATCGACAAGGGCGGCGACGGGCAGGCTAGCGTCGTTGTGGCGGGCCTCATCCAAACAAATCGACAGGTCCTTACGCATCCAATCGACGGCGAAGCCATAGTCGAACTTGCCGTTCATCATGGTCTCCCAGCGATTATCCATCTGCCAAGATTGGGCGGCTCCCTTCGAGATGGTGTCCATGACCCTGGGAATGTCGAGGTTCGCTTTCTGTGCAAAGTGGAGGGCTTCGGAGAGCCCCTGCACGAGGCCTGCAATGGCGATCTGATTGACCATCTTGGTGAGCTGACCGGAACCGGCTGGGCCGATCAGGTTCACCATCTTGGCGTAGGATGCAATGACGGGTTCGGCGCGCTTGAAAGCTGCCTCTTCGCCGCCGCACATCACGGTCAGGACGCCGTTCTCAGCACCGGCCTGTCCGCCAGATACTGGTGCGTCGATGAAGTGAAAGCCCTTTTTTTGAGCTGCGGCGGAAAGCTCCCTGGCAATGTCGGCTGATGCGGTCGTGTTATCGATGAAAATGGCATCGGCCTTCACGGCGGCAAATGCGCCGTCCTCGCCCAAGGTGACCTGGCGCAAATCATCATCATTGCCGACGCAACAAAACACGAAATCCGCGTTCTTGGCAGCTTCGGCGGGCGTGGCGACCGCGCGCCCGGCGCCGTATTCAGAGACCCAGGCTTCAGCCTTGGCGAAGGTGCGATTATAAACGGTGAGGTCGTGGCCACCTTTTTTCAGCAGGTGGCCTGCCATTGGGTAACCCATGACGCCCAATCCGATGAATGCAACATTCGCCATCTCAATCCTCTCCTGTCGAATCCGTTTGCTTGGTTGTGATTTGAGAGCTTTGTAGCCAGGGTGAGTTGGTCCGGGCAAAGGAATTGTGCACACGGCAGACACAACTACGTGCTCGGCGCGGTGCAGGATGGGAGAGGCTGGTGGAAGGTGCAAAGGATAGCGGCCCACTCACAAAGGTCGAGGCGGGCGGCGATGTCGTCACGCTGCAGAGCATCCAGGCCGCCGCCGCTCGCATAGCCGGGGCGGTTGAAAAGACGGAGTGTGATCAAAGCAAGACGCTGTCTGAGCTTCTCGGCACCGGGATTTGGCTGAAGCGCGAGAACCTCCAGTTTACAGGCTCATTCAAGGAACGGGGGGCGCTGAACCGCTTGCTGGCTCTGACCGAGGCGGAACGCGAAAAAGGCGTGATCGCAATGTCGGCGGGCAACCATGCGCAAGGGGTCGCCTACCATGCGCAAAAGCTTGGCATTCCGGCCTATATCGTGATGCCTGAGCACACCCCCACGGTAAAGGTCGAGAACACGCGGGGGCATGGGGCGCAGGTTATCTTGAAGGGGACGCAGCTTGAAGAGGCGGCTGAATTCGCCGTCGCCTACGGGCAAGAGAAGGGGCTGACGTTTGTCCATCCCTATGATGATCATTTGGTGATTTCCGGTCAGGGGACGGTTGCCACCGAAATGCTCGATGCTGCTCCGGACCTCGAAATGCTGATCGTGCCGATCGGCGGTGGCGGGCTCATCTCCGGCGTCGCGATCGCAGCGAAGGCCATCAAACCTGACATCAAGGTCATTGGTGTGCAGGCCCGGCTTTATCCTTCGATGTACAACGCGGTTCGGGGGGAGGAGCTGCCAATGCGCGGGGACACGCTGGCCGAGGGCATCGCGGTCAAGGCGCCAGGGCGGATCACGACGCCGCTGGTGCGCCGGTTCGTCGACGATATCGTACTGGTGGATGAAGCTCAGCTGGAACGAGCCGTGAGCCTGTTGATCGGCATTGAGAAGACGCTGGTCGAGGGGGCCGGAGCGGCGGGGTTGGCGGCGATTCTCGCAGAACCGGAGCGCTTTCGCGACCGCAAGATCGGGCTCGTCTTGTGCGGTGGTAATATCGATATGCGATTACTGGCGAGCGTGTTGACGCGTGAATTGGCCCGCCAGGGATGCCTGACGCAGCTTTCGATCGAAATACCCGACCGGCCAGGCCAGCTGGCGACGGTGTCGACAGTGATCGGCAACGCCGAGGCCAACGTCGTTGAGGTCTATCATCAAAGGGTATTCACGGATCTGCCCGCCAAGGGAGCCGAGCTTCATGTGGTGATTGAAACACGCGACAGGGCGCATCTTGAGAGCGTTGTCGATGCTCTCAAGACGTCCGGCTATGACGTCACGGCGAAAGGGGCGCCGGAGTAGTCAGCTGGCGCCCAGTTGCGGGTCAGTGGCGAACCGGTGCGTCCGAATAGGGCAGCTGTTCGCGCGCGCGCCAGTCACTGGTCACGTAGTTGATAATGATGGATTTTCGAACGCCCGGGATCTTGCGCGGCTCAAAGCCGTGGTAGGTGACATCCGAAGGGACGAAGACCATGGCGCCGTTCGCCTCGAAGGGTGAGCGGGCGACGTGGTTCTTGTCGGCATCGTAGATATCGGTGCCGAGGTCCGAATGGCCAGGCTCGTCGGATACGTAAAGAAGCATGGTAAACAGCTTCACGCCCAGATCCGTGTGCGGCTCGAGCCAGAAGCCGTCGACGTCCTGCGCGTACTCCACCCGCAAGAACCCGCCATTGATATCCGTGCCAAAGTGTTCCGCGATCGCCTTCGTCAGGCGTTTGGACTGAAAGGCCTCGTTGAAGGCCTTGCAAACGGGAAATCGCTCCATGTTCGGTGTGTCGAAATAGGTGCGGGTCTTGTTGTGGAGTTCACGCTTGCCGGAGACGCCGTCTAGCGCGGGGGCATCGAAGGGCAACGTCTGCATCGCCGCGATGGCGTCCTCAGGAAGGCATGAGGTCAGGAACCAATGCGGATAGGGCCGATTGCCGTGTTTCGCGTTGTTCATGCTGGCCAGCATGCTGTCAGTCACTGCTTCAGCGGTAATAGCCATCGCTTAAATTCCCATTTCAACATGGGGCGCCGGGGGCGCCCGATTGACGAGTTGAGGCTTTTGGCATGCCAGATTGGCGTGCTGTCAAGCGTGAAGTCGCGCGTGGCAGCAGGCGCCAGGCCTCTGGTCCACAGTTTGTGTCGTGTTGTGGGCTTGCGGCCATAAAACATGGCGAAATGCACCGCCAACCCCCGTGCCTTTGCGATCGCTAATGCCTGACCGCAGTCAAATTAGGGCAGCCGGGAGTTCTTCTTGTTGAGCGGCCGTTTGGCGGGCGGGATTCCCCAAAAAATTCATTTTTTTCAAAGTTCCACCCGTTACAGCGCGCGCTGCGCCAACGCGGCAATCTCCTTCTCAAGCAACGAGACGGGTCACCAAGACCCAGCGCACTCAAAAATCAACTAGGCAGTTTTCGAGAAGGACCGGAATTATGAAAAAAGCAGTACTCATCCTAGCAGCGCTCTTCACCGTGATCGCAGCTTTCGCCACCGCCAGCGCCCCCGCGTTTGCCGGCGGCAAGCGTCTCCAGTTTGGTTATCCGCTGGGTTCATTCACCGCCAAGTCGCATTCCGGCGGATCGTCCTACAAGCGTAACCGTTCGCGCAGAGCGCACCGGGCCCGCACAGCAAAAAGGGCCGCTGCCCGCAAGGCAGCAGCGCGTCGCGCAGCCGCCAAGAAGGCCCACGCCCGCAAACTGGCTGCGAAGAGAGCAGCAGCGAAGCGCAAAGTCCGCTTGGCCAAAGCCCGGAAGGCCGCCAAGGCCCGCAAGTTTGCCGCTCGGAGCGCACAGCCCAAGAAGATCGTGGCCGTGACCGAGACCGTCAAAGAGGTCGACGTTAAGAGGTACGCACCTGTCAAAGCTTCCGCAATTGCCGGCACCAATACCCTTAACCTCGATGAAGATGAGGATGTGGTCGCCGCCTTGGAAACAGAAGTCGAGGTGAATGATGAGGCCGCTGATGATACACAGGTGGCTGAAGACAACACCGAGACTGAGGAAGATCTTGACGAAACGGCAGAGCTTGAGTGCAAAAAATTCATCCCAAGCGCTGGTCTGACGATCACAGTTCCCTGCGGTTCGTAACCAAGAACCACGACGCCAATCAGAACACCACACCAAATTTGCGTAAGCTTGGTGTGGTGTTTTGCTGAAGTTATACCAGGCGCAGGAGAAATGCTGAGCGCCGAGTTATGATCATGAAGTGCTGGTGATTGCCGATTGTGCGGGATTCAGCGGCCTATCGGACCCACGAAGAGGTGAAGGACAATGCAGAGCAGCAGTTCAGCGATCCCCGATGCAGCAGGAGCCGCGGCGCCAGCAAAGGGAACTCGGCGATTGCGGATGGCTCCCAAGCTTGCCTACCGGAATCTGTTTCACGATCGAGTGAGCCTTGCCGTAACCCTGGTTGGTATTGTCTTCTCCGTTGTACTGCTTTCGTTCCAATCGGGACTTTACATTGGTATCGAACGGACGATCGCAGCGGTGATTGATCAAACCAAGGGTGAACTGTGGGTTGTTCCGGTTGGCACCAAGAGCATTGATGACCCCTCGTTCCTCCCAGGCCGTGAGCGTTATTCGGTTCTTTCAGTGCCAGGTGTGAAGAACGTTGAAACGATCGCTATGAGCTTTGCACGCTGGCGTAAGCGCAATGGTGGGGCAACAACAGTACTGGTGATCGGATCAGACTGGACCACCGGCGGACTTCGTCCATGGAACGTCATAGACGGAAGCGTTGAGGAGCTGGCTGCTCCGAAGGCGGTGGCCGTCGACAAGACCTACTTCAAGGACCTCGATGTGGAGGGCCTCGGAGATAGCGCTGAAGTCAACGGCATGACGGTCCAGGTTGGTGCGGTGACGAATGGTGTGCGCGCATTCACGACGATGCCATACGTTTTTACGTCACTCGGTCGTGCGCAAATCATGATAGGGGCGCAGAAGGATCAAGGCTCCTACGAACTCGTGACGCTGGAGCCGGGCGCTGATTTGGAGCAAGTCCGAAAAGACATCCAGGCCCGTTTGCCTGACGCGGAAATACTGACACGCGAGGAGTTTCGCAGTCGCAGCGTCAATTACTGGCTGTTCAACACGGCGGCCGGTTCCGGTTTGATCTCGGGGCTATGGCTGGCGCTCGTCGTTGGCGTCGTCATCGTCTCGCAGACGCTGTATGCCAGCACCAAGGACCACCTTAACGAGTTTGCCACTCTGCGGGCTCTGGGCGCGTCAGCAGGGTACATTATCCAGGTCATTCTACTGCAGGCTTTGTTCAGCGCCGTCGTGGGGTATGCCATCGGGATGGCGTTGACGATGACGATCTTCAAGCTTGCCGAGGATACAACGCTTACTGTGGTGATGACGCCGGGGTTAGCGCTCTTGTTGTTCGCGGTGACAATTGGGATGTGCATGTTGGCGGCGGTCTCGGCGATCTTCAAAGTAATCAGGATCGACCCGGCAGGTGTGTTCAGCAGGTGATGATTGAGAGGGCGCGCGCGCCGCGCCCTGTTCTCTTTGGAACAGCAGTTCAGACGTGATTCATCTAGTGTCCTCAATGAGTTGGGCTAACTAGAAAGTTCAAGGAAGGACGATATGAGCCAAGTACAAGTCGCCGAGAACAGACCAGAACCTCTGCTCGTCGCAAGCGACGTCGTGAAGGTGTTCGGCAGCGGGGCGGGTGAAGTTCAGGTGCTGAAAGGTGTGGATCTGGATCTGGTCCCTGGTGAGCTGACGTTGCTCATGGGTCCGTCCGGGAGCGGTAAAACCACCCTTCTGTCGATCCTTGGCTGCATCCTGCGGCAGACCACAGGCAGCTTATCGATCGCCGGTCAAACGACCGAGGGATTGAGCGCGGAAGACATGGCCGATCTCAGGCGCCATCATGTTGGATTCGTGTTCCAATCCTACAACCTGTTCCCGACGCTGACGGCCATGGAAAACGTCATGCTGGCCCTCGATGTGCGTGGGCGGCTTCCAGCAGATGCCCCTGATAAGGCAAGGGGGGCACTCAATTCCGTCGGCCTTTCGCATCGGGTGGATACCTATCCGGCCAAGTTATCGGGTGGCGAGAAGCAACGCGTTGCAATCGCACGGGCTTTGGCGGGATCGCCTTCGGTGATCCTGGCCGACGAGCCGACCGCGGCGCTCGACAGCGAGAACGGCCAGGCCGTCATGCAGCTGATGTCGGATGTCTCAAAGGACAAGAGCCGCGCCGTGCTGGCGGTCACCCACGATCACCGCATCCTGAAATACGCTGATCGCATCATTCGTATCGAGGATGGAATCATTTCAACTGACGAACGCCCGAAATTGGCCCAGCAAGTTACGGCTCTCGCCGACAAGCTGGCCTCACAAGGGGTCGAGTAAGCGACTGGGAGAGATTTGGGACCATGAAAATGAAGCGATTCCTGCAGGCTTTGGCCGCCATCGGGCTGGTTGGTGGCTACATGTTCGCACCGGGTAGCCTTGGTGGTGTGCAACCCCTCAAAGCAGCTGACGAAGATGGTGCGCGCTGGGTGGCAGCAGCTCCCGGCCGAGTCGAACCGAAGGGCGGCATGGTCAAGATCGGCACAGCTATTATTGGCCGCGTCGCTGATGTTTATGTTTCGCTCAATGACGAGGTTGAGGAGAACGAGCTGCTCCTGAAACTCGATGATGCGGAGGCGCGGGCCCGTTTGGCAGCTGCGGAGACGCAGGCCGATGTGCGAGAAAAGACGCGCGACGACACGCGCCTGAGTTCCGATCGGAAGGATGTGCGTAAGTCCGAGGATGAGGTCTACAGGGCCGAACGGGCTGCGACCGGCGCTCGGATCGAGCTGGACTATGCGTTGTCGGGCCGGCGCAACGGCACGGTGACCGAGCGGACGCTCAGAAACGCCCGCCGGCGCCTCGAACAGGCGGATGATCGTGTTCAAAAGGCGCGGGTCAAGGTTGCCAGAGCTCAGGCCGACCCGGATCTGCCGGCGCCATCACCCGCCGAAGCGGCTGTGAGCGAAGCCCGCGCTCAAGTGGCGATTGCCGAAGCGCTTCTCGACAAGACGCGCGTTCGCGCCCCGCGTAGCGGTCGCGTGCTCATCCTCCGTGGAAAGACTGGAGAAATGGTTGCTCCTTCACCGCTACAGCCGCTGGTCGTTATCGGCGATATGAGCGGTCTGCAGGTGACGGCCGAAGTCGATGAAGCCGACGTTGCCAAGGTTGAAGTCGGTCAGAGGGCCTACGTGAAGTCGATCAGCTATCCTGGGAAGGAATTCGAAGGCAAGGTTGCAAAAGTCGCTCCGGCGCTGGCGCAACCCGTCATCAAGCAGCGTGGAGCTCGGCGGCCCACGGATATTGAAATTCTCGAAGTCACGATCAACCTGGATGAGGATGCTCCGCTGTTGCCGGGTATGCGGGTGGACGCCTTTTTTCGTAAGTAGCCCGAAAAGGCTTTTTATACCGAGGCCCCCCTCCCGCCCTACTAAACCGCGGCGGCCCAAGCCGACCCGCAGGGCCGGCCGGACGATGCTGGCGCACATAAGCAATTGATTGATGCGCATGGTTAAGGGAGCCCGTCGCAGGGTTTTGCGGCGGGCTTTCTACTCCGTGGCGCATACTTATTTCCCTCAGGTTCTGAGACTTGAGGCGTCTTTTTCATGTCGGGTGTTGCCTGCGGAACAGCGCCATCCCGGCTTCTCGCGCACTCTTCAGACAACGATAACCGGCGGTGACCGATTTCTAGCAACGCACCGCCCAGCTTCTGGAGAGAGTTATGCAAGGGCGGATCATCAAGTTTCACGAGACGCTGAAGGTTGGCGTCATCAAAACCACGGGTGGACGGAAAGTCCGCTTCGAAAGCGACGAAGTCGTCAATCCGAACGGCCGTCTCGTCGGGTATGAGGTCGACTTTGTTGCACCGCGCCCCGGACAGCGTCCTCAGGACATCATCCTTCTCACCGGCTCGCCTTGGACGGTCTTTTCGGGACCGGGCAAGAAAGCTGCTGAGGCCCAGCCAGGAAAGGGTGCGTGATGACCTTGACCTTTGATCAAAGCGATATCCCCCTTGCAGAAGGCCAAGAAATGATCACGGCGTTGCAGGCGGTTGTCGAAGCCGAGCGCGCGCGTGTGTTTTTCGAAGGCGCGGATGACACCGACCGGAGCATGATTGAAGGTGCGTTCTGGAAGACATTTGAAGGGGAAGCGGCACAGGGTGGTGTCATTCTCTTGAGATTATGGTGCCTCATCGATGCTTTGCAGACGCGGCGCTTGAAGACCCGGCTGTTTGACCGTGGCTTCGCCTTTCTTGAGGCCGCCGTTGCAGCTGCTGGGGACCTGCGACTCAACCTGGATTGGGGATTTGCCCCGCAAAAGCTGATCTGGGCGATTGATCAGGCAGAAACGTTGCAACGCGTACGCCAGCAGTCGCGTGTTGAGATGCATGTTGCGCATCCTCAGCAGATGGAAGCCGACCTCGCAGCCTAAGGCGGCTTCCCCACCGTCACGTTGGCCCGCCGTGGCGAGAAATTTGGCCTGCGACTTGTTCAGATGACTTGGCCGTGAAACAACGAGGGTTGCAAAGTCCGGGTTATTGACGGAGTGGAACGTGGGCCGTGGGTCTCAAAGCAACGAGCCGGACTCTCAAAGTACGACGCTTGTTCGGGGCCATCCCGAGCAGCCGGGCGGCCGGAAGTCCAGACCGTTTACAATGCTTCTCCTGGGAATGGTTCTCGGCGTTGCAGCGTTAGGGCTGACAATTGTGTTGCTGCGCCTCGGGCCGGTTGGGAAGACGGCGGGTGATGAAAAGGCGTCGGCTTCGACTCAGAATTCCAAGGCCGAAAAAGTCCAGCTGGATGAAGCCGTCGACACGGGTCGGCGTTTGGACGTTCTGCCTGGCGTTAGATCAGTTGCTCCTCAGACACCATGGCTCAAACCCGATGCGTCCCTGACGCTTACGCGCATCGGTGTCGGGTCGTGTCTTGGCCAGCGGCAGCCACAGCCCATCTGGGATACGATTTTGCGACTGGAGCCACGTCCGCAACTGTTCATGATGCTTGGCGACAACGTCTACGGTGATTTTAAAAAGCAGGATGCGAAGGGGCTAATCCAGGCTTATCGGGATCAAGCGGTGCGGCCGGAGCTGGCACGTGCGCGACAGGCGATGCCGTTCTTGGCGATCTGGGATGATCATGATTATGGCCGCAACGATGGTGGTGCGGATTTCCCCCATACAGAAACCGCGGCGAAGCTATTTTACGATTTCTGGCAGATGAAGCCCGAGAGGGGCTACGACGAGGGCATCTACTATTCGCGGATCTTTGGACCGGAGGGGAAGCGGGTTCAGGTCATTATGCTCGATACACGTTCATTTCGCTCGGAGCTGAAGCGCAAAACAGACGGCTTCAAATACTGGGGTCGGTATGAGCCGATTGCCGATCCAGATCGGACCATGCTGGGCGAAGACCAGTGGACCTGGCTTGAGGAACAACTCTACGAGGCCGCCGATGTGCGCCTGATCGTGACCTCCGTTCAAATGCTCGCAAATGGTCATGGTTTCGAACGGTGGGGGAACCTGCCGCTTGAGCGGAAGCGTTTCTTCAAGCTGATTGATGATACTGGCGCGCGGGGCGTCGTCCTGTTGTCGGGGGACCGGCACAACGGAGCGCTCTACCAGCGGGAACTGGACAATGGCCAACGGCTTCCGGAAATGACATCCAGCTCGCTCAACCGCTCTTACGGCCCGGCCAAGGATGGGGCGACACCCGAGCGTTTGAGCAGAATGTACAATCAAGAGAACTTCGGGCTGGTGGATATTGACTGGCGGCTGCGCAGACTGGCTTTGACGCTCAAGGGCTTGGACGGGGAAGTCCTAGATAGTCTATCGGTGAAGTTCAGTGATCTTGGCATCGACTAAGTGATGTGACTGATCCCTGGATCAAATATACTGGAACTGATATATATCAAATGGCGAATGCTTTACTTGGTCCATAGCTCGCTGGCGCGTTTCTCGTTCAGGCTCCGACGGGGGCGTGTCAAAAGAACAAGCCACACCGGAGCTGGGGAGACATCCATGCGAGCACTTGTACTTCTATTCGGTCTTGTTTGTTTCACGACCGCGGCCATGGCGGGACCGGTGAAGACCTACACGGTCAAGGGAGCATTCGACGAGGTCGCATTTGACGTTGAATCGGCCATTGTCGACCGCGGTCTTGTGATCGACATGAAAGGCGACGTCGGCGGCATGCTGCAGCGGACCGGGAAGGATGTCGGTGCAGACAAGGATATCTACGTCGGCGCAAAGTACTTCACGTTCTGTTCGGCTGTGCTGTCTCGCAAGATGATGGAGGCAGACGCGGGCACGATGGGCGTGTGTCCCTATTCCATCTTCGTCTACGAGACAAAAGCCACGCCCGGTGAAGTGGTCATCGGCTATCGGCGGACCAACGAGGGTGGCAGCAAGGCGGCAGAACCCGTGCTGTTGGAGATTGATACCTGGCTTGATGGGATTGTGCGCGAAGCCGCTGGTAAGTAACCCGATGCGCGGTGTCGTTAGCTCATTCGTAGCAGCAAGCCAGTGGCATCATCGGATTGCTTGAGACGAGGATGGTCGAGACAATCAGAGTCATCGGCCTCGAGGCTGCGAAGTTCGTCAAGGAGGCTTGCAAGCCCATTGGCCTTCGCGGTCTCAAGAAGGGACCGTGCGTCGTGGCGCTCGAAGATTTCGACGAGGCGCATCAGCCCGTCGGTCGCCAGAAGCGCATGTGAAATACCTGCGACCGGCACTTGTCCGGCGGCGATCAATTCGCGCGGCGGCGGGGTGATGGAAATGACACCGTAGCCGCCGGGTTGGTTCAGGTTCTCGCCACGCCCCTTTCGTAACCGGGGAAGCAGCTCGGATCTGCGTTCGTGCTCGGTGCTGAGCGCGCGCCTTTGCCGCAGCTGCCGCAATGTGGAGGCGAGCTTGCTGTCTCCGGCGTCAGGGCCGCCTACGCCGATGCAGCTTATCCCCGAGGGGGTTTCTACAATCAGGGCGCAATCGCCAAGGCTGACCCACTCCAATTCGCTATGGGTGGCGCGGACAATCAAGGCCGCGGCAGAAGGGTGTTCCCAGCGCGCGGCGGGCTGACGGCGTGACTGTTTAGCGAATATCTCAGAGAGGTGCCCGGAAATCATAGCGGGCAGGTCGGCCAAGTCCTCAAAGGGCTGTGAGTGCAGCGAAGTTAGGCCGAGCTGGGTATGTTCAGCTAGCCAGGCGGCATCTGAATGCTCGCCAACCAGCGGCGCGTCTACGAGATCGGTGGCTCCATCGATGACCCAGGCCAACGTACCGGCCGAGCCCGCTCGATCCTCATTGTGCGGGCCTGATCCCCGGCTTGCCATGTCAAGGAGCTCGATATGCATTTTGCTTCATCTCTCACTGCGGCCAACAATCTGGTACCGAAACCGGCAGGCCCTTGGTATCAGTAGTGGCGCAGATTTTTGGAGCGCGCATGACAGCGCGCAAGGTTGCGCTTGGCCCGCTGCAAGAACACGGGATTCTGGATCGATCTGGCTCAATACGGCTTAGCGGTTCACAGACGTATGAAAGCAGTGTTGGCGCCGGATGCGTTGACATTCTTCTTGATAGCGCCGCAATTGTGCTGCCCGAAAGGGTGCAAGATGGATCGGTGGGGTGCCGCATTTGGGGATATTCAACAAACGAAAGCAGATCAACCTGGCCCTCCAGGGCGGGGGCGCTCACGGCGCCTTCACTTGGGGTGTGCTTGACCGACTGCTTGAAGAGGACCGGATTGAGATCGGCTGGGTGAGCGGGACCAGTGCCGGTGCGGTCAACGCGGTGGCTTTGGCGGATGGGCTGGCCGACGGCGGCAGGGAGGCCGCGCGCGAGAAAATCGGTGCCATTTGGCATAGGGTTCACAAGGCAGGTGTTCCTGATCTGATGCGGCTCAATCCGTTTCTTTACAGTCTCAGCCGGCTGCCGGCTGTGGCCCAGATGGCGAGCCTCCTGTCGCCTTATGAATTCAACCCGCTCGGCTTTGACCCGATGCGTCAGCTTCTCAATGAGCACCTGGATTTTGAGCGTCTGCGGTCGCGCTCACCGGTTGAACTGTTGATTTCGGCAACTGATGTTGCGACGGGCCGGGCCCGGCATTTCCGGCGCGCTGAGCTGACCGTGGAAAGCGTACTTGCTTCAACGTGTCTGCCGACCCTTCATCATGCCGTGGAAATAGATGGACGGGCATATTGGGACGGGGGTTTTTCGGCAAACCCCGATCTCGTTACGGTCGCCGGAGAAAGTCCGATAGGCGATACGTTGATTGTGCAGATCAACCCGACAGCCATTTCGGCTCTGCCGACCGGGGTTCGCGAAATCAGCGATCATGCCAACAACCTGACCTTTAACGCTCCTTTCCTGCGCGACATTGAGATCATTGAAACAGCGCGGAGGACGCGAAGCTCCGGTTGGGTTTCTGGAGGCGGGCCGATGGCACGGCTGGCCCGCCATAGATTTCATCTCATTGAGGCGGGCCGCTATACGAGTGTGTTGAAGCCTGATTCAAAGGCGCTGCCCGACTGGGGTCTGCTTACGTATCTGCACGGCGCCGGGCGCTCGGAAGCGGGCAAGTGGATTGAACGGTACCTCAGAAATGTCGGCAAAAGGTCGAGCGTGGACTTCCAAAAGCGCTATCTGAAGGTAGGTCGGGGGGAGATTCAGGCCCCGGAACTTAGCCAGGAAAACCTGGCGCAAAGTGACGGCGGCCAAAAGGAGTTGCAGCCGGTGCGACGCCTGGCTTGATCGTGATTTTGCCGTTCAGTCGATGAGCTTCGCGTAGCCCTGTGTCGTGGCTTCGTTGATCATTGTCCGGTAAGCTTCATAGCAGGTGTGGCCGGGTGCAATCTCCCCAAGCTCGTTGTCAGCAATGTCTTGGCGCTGGACATAGACGATCGGGGAGCAGACGGGAATAAGCACTGCCCCTTGTTTGTTGAGTGTCGTTATGAGGCCGCGCATGTAGCCTGTCTGATCAAGCTGGGAGAGCATGATCATGCGCATAGCGCCCTTGGTGAGTGAAACCAGGTGAACGAACATGGAAGAGGCGGGAACGTAGATGCGTCCGCGGTGCTCATAAGCGACGTCGGGGCGGCCGCTTTCCTCAAATAGCAGGCTTGGCCATGTCGGATCCCAAATGATGTCCGTGCGATAGGCGACATAGGACTCGGGCATTGAGAACGAGGGTCTGACCGTGAGATACGTGCCGATATAGTGGTCAACCGCGGCCTTGGTGTAGGCGCCCATGTAGACGGGTGCAACGAGCCCGCCTTCGCCCTTTAGCTCCATCGGCCCTGAGATGACAGCCCCACTCCAGGCCTCCCTTATGGATTCGAATTCGAGGCCCAGTACCGCGCAGACATCGAAGAGAGTCTGGTCGCGAACCTGCCGGCCGGCAATCAGATTCTGTACGGTCTTCTCGTGACAACAAGCGGTGTCGGCGAGTTCGGCCTGGGTCATCTTCTTTTCGATCATGGCTGTACGGATTTTGCTGATCGCGGCAGCGCGCTCGCTTGGAATTGTGTGTTCCGTCATTGGGTCTCACTCAGGCGGGCACGGGCAGATGTACCCTAGGTAACGGCGATGCGATCTTGCGGCGTGTTAGCGGAAATTATCGGAATTTACGGGTGGTGCGCAATCAGCAATCGGCGATGCCGCGGCGTTAACTGAGATTGCCGCCGCCTAGGTGCTGGTGGGCTCATCATTCCCGTCGGGATCAAGCACACTCAGCGTCATCAAAAGTGCGAAGCTGGAAGCCGCGTCGTCTTGGTTGGTACAGCGTAGCGAGACAGTCCTGGTATTTCGGGTTTCATGACCTTGCACTTTTGTAACCAGTCTCACTATCGGCGGCGCGTCGGGGTGTACCGCACAAGCATCCTGTGCCGTCAATTTCGTGGGTCCTGCCGTCTGCTCGGACAAGGCGGCAGGATAGGGGGGCAGCCGGTTTTCGAGACCGCCGGCTGCCCTCCGTCCCTCTTGTTGGGACCGTGCATCGGCCAAAGCAGATGAAATCGCCTGGAATCAAAAAAGGACGCTGGCACCCGCCAACGCCCTTTTTGTTTTATTGATGCGCCGCGCGGGAGGTTGACCGCGAGCGACGTTGCGTGTCGTTAGCGCAGAATGGCTACAGACACCGGAACTACGCCCGCCTTTTGCATGCCGATTTTGTAAGCGGCAGCCTTGGACAGGTCGATAATGCGGCCCTTGATGTAGGGCCCGCGGTCGTTGATGCGAACCACAACCGAGCGGCCGTTACGCTTGTTGGTAACGCGGACGCGCGTGCCGAATGGCAGTGTCTTGTGGGCGGCGGTCATGGCATTCGGGTTGAACCAGCCACCGGAAGCGACTTTCTGCGGTTGCCAGTAGTAGGACGCCTTGCCGCTGAGCTGACCACCCTTCGATTTGCCGTAGCTTTTCTTGGTGTATTTTTTCTTCTTCTTGTAGCTCTTTTTGGCGCTCGTCTTGTAGCTTTTCTTAGCGTAGCTCTTCTTGGCCTTTTTGTAGGACTTCTTGACGTAACGCTTCTTATAGCTCCTCTTTTTCACCGTCTTGTAAGCATTGCCATTGCAGGCATAGCTGGGGCCATTGCATGCCCATCCGGCTTTCGCGGCCTGAGCGGTAATTACTCCAAATGTCAAAAAAGCAACGAGTGCAACAAGGATAGTGCGCATCAGGTTCTCCCTGCATGGTCGGCAGTGTTGCGGCGCAGCATTGCCCTGCCACACGGAGCATGACTCCGAAGACCGAGAAAGCCTGCTTTTTTGGCGTTTGGCCCGCCCGTCCGACGGACCTTCAGATTAATGTGCCAACGCAACATAATGCCAGAAACATATCTGCCGTCTTACTAATCCGGATTGCATGCCGTTTCGCACGGAACACTATCCTCTCTGGCGGCGGCGAAGTCACACCCGTCGGCCGGAAAGGTCAAGCTTGGAGATCGTGATGATTGTTTCAGCTAGCGCTGGTGCCCTTTGAATCGCATAACGTTTTCGCGATCCGTCGTGAGCGGACTGTGACTGCGAGTCGCAGATTTTCTCGCAGCTGCGAAATAAGCGACATGATTTGCTGAAACATGAGCGGAAAACCGCGGACGTTGCAGCTTGGATTTGACGTGGACGATGAACTTGCCGGCTGAAGTGGTGTATTCCAATGCTTTGATTGCGTCGACACATGGCATCAAAGGTGCGCGTTTCGGAGTGGCCTAAAGGGGCGTGGGAAAATCGAAACATCTCAGCAGGAAGGCAGCGGGCCGGTCAGCTACGCGGAGGCGCTGGGCGTTTGGTTGAAGATCGGGCTCTTGTCGTTCGGCGGGCCGGCGGCGCAGATAGCGCTCATGCACCGCGTGCTGGTGGATGAACGGCGGTGGTTTGCCGAGCGGCAGTTCTTGAGCGCCCTCAACTTCTGCATGTTGCTTCCAGGACCGGAGGCGATGCAATTGGCGACTTACGCGGGCTGGCGGATGCATGGCATCGCCGGGGGGCTGGCAGCCGGACTCCTGTTTGTTGTGCCTGGCGCGTTGCTGATGATCGTCTTGTCGATGATCTACGTCTACTACGGGCAGCTTCCGGCAATTGAGGTCTTGTTTTTGGGGGTCAAGGCTGCCGTTCTGGCGATCGTTCTCGAGGCCTTGATCCGGGTTGCGGGGCGGGCACTGCAGACGCGAATGCACTGGCTGCTTGCCGGGCTCGCGTTCGTCGCGCTGTTCTTCTTCAACGTGCCATTTCCGCTGGTCGTGTTCGCGGCTGCCCTTCTGGGCGCGCTTTGGTCCTGGCAATCTGGAGAAGGCGCGACGGTCTCGCCAATCGAGGTGACGACGAGCGGTCCGGCTGCCGCGTGGCCGGACACGGTGCGCACGGTCGCGATCTGGTTGGCTGTCTGGCTCGGGCCGCTCATCGGATTATGGTTCGTGCTTGGCTCTGATCACGTGCTGGTCCAGTTGGGCTGGTTCTTCTCCAAATTGGCGGTTGTGACTTTTGGTGGCGCCTATGCCGTGCTCGCCTACATGGCGCAGGAAGTTGTGCAGGGGTACGGCTGGCTGAGTGCAGGCGAGATGATTGATGGCTTGGGTCTCGCAGAGACGACGCTCGGACCGCTCATTCTGGTGACCGAGTTCGTCGGCTTCCTGGCCGCGTTCCGTGAGGAGGGGGGCGGTGGGCTGTTACTTAGCATCGCCGGGGCCGTTGTTACGCTATGGGCGACATTCGCACCTTGCTTTCTTTGGATCTTCGCGGGCGCTCCGTATGTCGAGCATCTGCAGCATGCGGTCCGGTTGCGCGCGGCGCTGGCGGCGGTAACTGCGGCGGTTGTCGGCGTCATCTTGAACCTCAGTTTGTGGTTCGGCCTGCGGGTCTTGTTCGGGCAGTTCGAGACGGTCGACTTGGGGATGTTGTCGCTTGAAGTGCCTGTTCTTCATTCGCTGGACTGGAAAGCGGCTGCTCTTTCAGTGCTTGCTGGCATTGCCTTGTTTGGATTCAGAGCTGGTGTCATGGTGACCCTAATCGTTAGCGCGGCTGCTTCGTTCGCACTGTCGTTTGTTTGACGAAGCTCTGCGCGTCGCAAGGAGCTATCGTGATGAATTACTCTGTTGGTCTTGCCGCAGTGGTTTGCAGTTTTGCTGTTTCGTTTTTTCCCGCTGATCCGGCCAGCGCGCGCATCAAGTGCAAGAATGGCTATCAACTTGTCGACGGCAGCCGACTGGCAACGCCGTACTGCCAAGATAACTATCTGGCAAAGGTCGCGCGGGAATACGGGACGAGGGTCTCGGCGCGTGAGATTCGAAACAATCCAAACAGGAAGCGGGAGATTTGCCAGTTCATCGGACAGGATATCCGAGTCCGCAACAACTGCGCGACCATCGCACCGCGACCGCGCGGGGCCTTCTAGCTCGTTGAAACGACAGAACGGGTCCGGCGTTTCGAGCCGCCGGACAAATGCCGCAAGGATTCATAAGGCTAGGCGTTGGTTAGTCGCGGTGTCCGCTTGCCTGAATCGAGCTGGGGTCCAGATTTGGAGTCACCTCCGAGATGTCCTGCGGCCGACGAACACGCCCGTCGAACTGCGCACCTTCGGAAATCGCAAGCATCTGATGGAAGATGTCTCCATCAACGCGTGCGCTGGGCATGAGCGCCACCGACGCACCTTTCAGGGCGCCATGGACTTCGCCCTCAATTTTGATGACGTTGGCGGTCACGGTACCGGTCACTTTTCCATTGGGGCCCACGACGACCTCTTGACCGTTGATATTTCCCTCAATGACGCCATCGATGTGCAGAGCGCTTTGGGAAACCACCGTGATGTTTTGGCCCACGATCGCAAGATCGTCGCCGATAACGGAGGCGGTGACGGAGGTGGGGGCTGCCACGCCCGGCGGTGGAGCCGTAGTGCCCGGTTGGACCGGCAGCGGATTCGACTGGGTGACGTGATTGCCGACCGGTGGCGGCTGTTGGTGATTACTACGCCCGAACACAACCTTCACTCCCTCGAACTTGGGTACCCGCTTCGATTGCAACATGCCTTGTTGTGCGGTCAAAGTCGAGCGACGTTACGGCGTAGGGAGCAGCTGGGCGAATGGGTGTGTCCATGAGATACCGCTCCGGATCTCGTGTTGCCGCGGCAATCAGCTATTTACCGAGAACTGCGTATCGACGGGGGTCGCCTGGCAGACCGTTTGATAAACCACGCAATAGCGCTCCGTCAGCTTGGCCAGAGTGGCCTTTTGCTCATCGGATAACTTGCCTTTGAGATCGAAGCGCAAGCGAATTGCGCGAAAGCCGACCGGGGCCTCGCGGTCGACTCCCAAGGTGCCGCGAAAGTCGAGATCGCCCTCGGCCGTGACGGTTCCGGATGTCAGAGGCAATTCGAGGGCGGTCGCGACCGCCTTCAGCGTGACCCCGGCGCAGGCTACTAACGCTTCAAGAAGCATGTCGCCGGAGCAGGCCTCAATGCCGCTTCCGCCGGTCGCCGGATGGAGACCCGCTTCAACAAGGGCTTTGTGGGTCTGCAGGCTGCAGCTGACACCCTCACCCAGGCGTCCTTCGGCCTTGAGCGTGATGATGGCGGAGCCAGGGTCCTGCCGGTAGCGGTCCTTGAGGGGCGCCTGAAGTGCCTTTAGAGCGTCACTATCCATGGGGGTTCCCTGCGAGTTATGTCGTGGATTTCTGGTGTCGGTTAGTTCGGCCGGCGGCGGTCTCAGCGGCGTGCCGTAATCTTTCAGGTTGCTTGCTCGTTGTCATATAGGCCGCGCCCAAGCAGCCAGACAACCGCGACGGCGGATAGCCCGCCGGCAAGCGGGATCCATGGCTCAATCATCGGGTAGACCATGGATCGGCCGGCCGCGAGGCCTAAGCCCTGCGGGCCGCTTGAGAAAAACATATACCAGAATGCGATTTGGACGACGCAGGCCGTGGCGATCAGGAGCAAAACCAGCATTGCCGGCCAGCGGCGCAGGCCCAGGGTCCCGTAACGCTTGAAGATCAACCAGCCCGCGAACAGGACGCCAACAAGGACCAGACTGGCCGCCCCATAAAAGCTGAACCAGCGGTCACCGGCACCGAAGTACAAAAGGAAACCAAGGGCTAGAAGGATGCCGGAAAAGGCCAGTAGGTTTGATAGGTAGGCGCGAGCATCCATGAATCGGCTCCAAATATCGTCTCACAGGACTATTTTTGACGCAGCAGCTGTACTTGCAAGGGGGCTGACCGTGCCAACAAGGCCACAGCTTGCTTGTGTTCTGCCGTCTGACTTCGCATTCAGCTTCAACCGCATACGAATCTCGCTTGTCACCGAGCCGCCAACGCGCTTCGTTACCGGCCGACAGATACTCTACGGGGGCTTAGTATGTCAGCTGGGGCACGTATCTTCGTTGCGGTGAATTTCATTATTCTGGCTTTGTCGTTCATCGCGACCACGGCGGCTCTATATTACGAGTTTGGTCTCGTGGAAAAATTTGGTGCCGATGTCGGCACCGATTGGACGGCGCTTGCGGCCTACTATTCGCACCTGTTTGTTTTCTTTCCAACGTTCGGTGTGCTGGCGCTGATCGCACTCTACGTTCCAGCCTCAATCCTGGTTGATCTGTACTGGAAGTACGTTCCGAACGGCAAGGTCCGGTTCATGATCGGCTATATGGTGGCAATCTTGTTGTCACTCATCGCCGGAAGCGTCATCGGCAGCGGCGGTGCCTTGAAGTCAATGTTCGAGATTAAGCCCGCCGTCCTCGAGATGGACCAGGGAGAGCCTGCCGGCTGCGCGCAAGCTGGTGGCGTGTGTGATCGCGCTCCGGTGGTGAACTCGCTTGCCTCGGTCCGCAAGGAAGCCAAGAAACGCGCGGGCATGTCGAAATTCGTTCGGGACTGCTCGCCCGACCCTTTGATTGGCGATCATCCGGAACGCAAGGCAAGACGCTACTGTTTCGCAACGCAAAGCCTTATCGATGCGGAGAGTTGCTGCAAGGCGCAGGCACGGTTTTCGCAGGCTCTTTCATCGATGTATGAGGATGAAGGCAACCGCGCCCTGACCGGCCTGATCCATCGCTATCTGTTGCCGTTCAAGGTGTTCTTCTTGCTGCTTGTTTTCACCATCGCGCTTTTGCTGGTGGTGCGGCATAAAACGCTGGAGGCACACTACGAGCCGTATCTCGGCAAGCTGCAACGCGGTGTCTTGATCGGCGCCGCGGCAATGCTGGTGTGGCCATTGATGAACCTCGCGTTCCTGCAATCCTCGGGACTGCTTTACGGCACCGCGCACGCCAGCGTTTATCGCGACGTTTCTCCGCTTATTCTGGCGGCCTATGTGCTGTGGGCGCTATTGCTCGTCTTCTACTTCTTCAAATCCTATGACCAGGCGGACAAGGATTTTGAAAGCATGGGCCGAATGGCTGGTGTGGTTGGTTCCCTGGTGGCGGCGGCGAACTATCAGACGATTATCGACTACGCCGTGCGCGTCGCGGGCAGCGGCGCGACGTTCTGGACGTTTGGAGGCATCTTCCTGATTGTGGTTGTGGCATTCTTCTTTGTCGTGCTGCAGCCCAAGAGGACGCCGGCAGGCGGGTTTAAGCTCGACAAATAGATAAGTTGAGCGTCACGCCGCCTTTGAGGTTGCGTGGGCGGCGTCAATCCAGGACTTGATCTTCTCAATGTCAGGTGGATCGCCTTCGCGCAGCATTTTCTGGCCCGCCGGAGTGGAGGCGTATGTAAGGATCGCCGCGGAAAGCTCCTGCGGTTCCGCCTTGGCGATTTGATCGCTGGTGCGATAGCCGGCGGCGACCAGCAACTTGGATGGTGTTACGCGAAGGCCTGGAATCGAGAGCATCAGTCGTGCCTCATCCTTCCAGCGGTCTACAGTGGATTCGGTGATGCGGCTGTCATCCAGACCGGAGGCTACTTCGGCGGGATCGGCGGCAAGAAGGTCGGAGACTTTGAAGATACCTACCCCTTCCAGCCGCTCGCTTATTTTCCGGCCAATCGATGGGGCCGCCTCGACATCACTGTCGAGCGCCAGGTAGTAACGCAAGTCGCGCGTGGGCGGGCTCTTGGCCGGGAGATCCGGCAAGGGCTTTGCGGTGTCATCGGCCGCGGGAGCCCGCTTGGCCGGCGCCATGCTGAGAAGGCTCCGACGAGCGGTCTTGTCGCGGCCGCTCTTGACGCGCTTGGCGCGTTCGGCGGCGCGGCTAGCGGCTCTTGGGGCAAGAACCTCGGTTTTATGGAGTTCCCGAATGGCGCGGTCGTCGTCGGGCAGAGTCTTTTCGACCTTGCCGGTGGTAAGCAGCTCATCGTGCATGGCTTCGACCTGCCGGCGGACATTCGTATCCTCAATTCGGTTCAAGACCCAGCGGACCGGGATCGTGAGACTGCCCAGTGCGGCTTGTGCGGTGATGTTCACCCTGGGGGGAGGAATCCCTGCCTCCTCAACGGCGCGGTCGACGATGTGGGCGAACCCGGTTTTGGCGAAGACCAACAGGTCGCCGATGAGCTTACGGCCGACCGGGTCGAGGCCTTTTTGCGGATCGACCACGCCGATGTTGATATCGTAATGCGCTAGGAGCCGCTCGTAGTGCTGGTGGCTCGTTTCGGCGCCCAGACATACGTATTCCTGCAGCCAATGATCGCCTGTCCCAGGGACCGGAGCGGCCGTTGCGCGGCGCTGCAAGGCCTCGGCAATCAGGGAATCATAGGATTTGCTGATCGACCATTCGGTGGCGCGATGGATGGCGTTTTCGGCTTCGGACTGGGCGGTGTGAAACGGTTGCACAGGGTCGGTGTAGTAGTGCGACACGATCCCCGCGCACCAGGCCGCCTCGGTCCAATCCTTGGTTTTCAGTGCCTCGACCAGGTGCCGGTACCAGTTGCGCGCTTTTTCAGGCGCACCACCCCAATAATCGTCGGACGGGTGGAGAACGTGGTTCTTGAAGTCCTTGAATTCCTTGTCAGGAGCTTTGGCGCCCTCAACGTAGTGCTTGGCATTGGCCAGGAAGAACCGCCTCCATGCCGGTGCTTCGGGTCCATGGAGGAGGCGCAGGGCGTCCAGAGCCAGCTTGTGGTGCGTGCCGGAAGCATGGGCTGCCCGGATGATGTGAAAGGCCAAAGTCATGCGTTTTCATCCGCCAAAGAGAATCGGTTTGCCGCGCAAGGTACGGTGAGTCGCGACAATTGCGGAAGGAAACGGTGTTATCGAGTGCGGAAAACAGTGATGAACCACGGTCGACCGTCGGGGTTCCAGCTCCCGACGGCCTGGGTGGCGTGAGTTCTGTGCCTCGTGGCAACGAGAAGGGGCGACGATTAGCGCCCTTCGCGCCACCAGGCCAGCGACATCAGTCCCAGGAGCATCGCCAGAGCAATAAAGCCGGTGAACATCGGGGTCAGTTTGACGCCGCGTGTGACGTACGCCTGCCGGTCTTTGAGGCCAAGCCAGCCGGAACCAGCCAGAACGCGGGCATTCTTCAACATTGAGATGCGCGGCATCGTTACGGCGGCCGGGTCGCTGCTGGCCAGGAGTCCTGTTGTCTTTGTCCAGACGATGCCGCCGCCGGTTTCTTCAGCGATCGATTCGAGCTTCTTGTCGGTGGCGGTGACTTCGCTCATTTCGCGGGTATCTTCGGTGCCGGCGTAGGCGACGGCCGAGAGTTTGCCGACCGGCGGAAGGGCATCGGTTTCGGCTTTGTACAGCCCCGGTAAATCGACCTTTATGGTGCCGCGCCAAATGCCCGGTGAAGCTGGCTGCAGGTCGATGTTCACCTTCTTGCCGCCCGGCGTCAGGATCGTGATTGGATCGATCGTTTCGGACATGGAGTGGCGTTCGACGGTGAGATCAAGGCCCTTGGCGGTGGCCATCAGGCGCTCGTCCTCGAGATCGGGCTCCTTCATCAGCCAGTGCGACAGCTTGCGCAAGAGATCGGAGTGGGGGCCGCCGCCCTCAAAGCCTCGGGCCCAAAGCCAGGCATGATCGGACGTCAGCAGGGCAATGCGTCCTTCACCGCGGCGGTCGAGGACAAGTAGTGGTTTGTCTTCGGCGCCATTCATCAGGATGCGACCGCGGTTGGTGCGGACATTGACGTCGACCTGGCGGAACCAGCGTCCCCAGCTTGGATCGCCGTCCTCGGGGCCGGCCCCAGGAAGATTCCTTGTCACCGGGTGTCTGGCGCCGTCGACGGACAGTTTCGGCTTGAAGGGTGTTTCGATCACACGGCCGAGTGGCGTTGCGGGAATGACCGGGCTGAGTGGCGTTCGAAACAGACTGAACCGGCCGGCAAAATCATCGCCGGCGGCGATGAGGACGGCGCCACCATGCTCATTCACGTAACGGGCAATGTTGTCGTAGTAGCCCAGCCGCAGAATGCCGCGGTGCTTGTAGCGGTCGAAGATGATGAGATCGAAGTCGTTGATCTTGTCGGAGAACAGTTCTCGCGTCGGGAAGGCAATCAGCGAAAGTTGGTTGATCGGCGTGCCATCCTGTTTTTCAGGAGGCCGCAGAATGGTGAAGTGGACGAGGTCGACTGCGGCGTCGGACTTGAGCAGATTGCGCCATGTCCGCTCGCCGGCGTGCGGTTCACCGGAGACCAAAAGGACACGCAGGTTCTCACGGACGCCTTCGGCGGCGACAACCACGCGATTGTTGGCGGGTGTGAGTTCGCCATCGGCGGTTTCGAGTTCGACCTCAAGAATATTCGTGCCGGCGTGCGGGAAGGGCAGCTCGATCGATTCCTTGCGGCCGATGGTTGTTATTCGGGTTTCGTCAGGCTGGCCTTCGCGGCGAATTTTGAGGCGAACCGCAGAGCTTCGGGTGCCGGTTTTGCCCGTTTCCACGACGCGAAGTTCGATGTCGCGGGATTGCCCCACGATGCCGTATCGCGGTGCCGTCAAGATTTCGATGCGACGATCGAATTCGCCGGGACGGCCAGTGAGAAGAGCATGAACGGGCGCATCAAAACCCAGGGCGCCGGCAGTCTCGGGCACGTCATGGGCTTGGCCGTCGGTGATCATGATGGCACCGGCGACGCGATCGGGGGGCGTATTGGCAAGTGCCTTGTTCAAGGCGGTGAACAGCTCGGTGCCGGTGGCGCGGCCGTCAGTGCCCGACTTGGCCGTGACCCACTTGACGTCGAGATTGTCGATACCGCCCAGACGCGTTTCCAGTTCCTTGCGGATTGACGCCGTCTGCTCGGGGCGCCCGGCCAAAGCCTGACTGGTGCTTTCATCGACGACAACGATGGCGATGTTGGCCAGATAATCGCGTTCTTCCTCGCGCAAGGTTGGGTTCGCCAATGCGAGCAGCAACGCAATGACGGCGAGGCTGCGTAACGATGCACCGCGCGTGCGGCGGAAGAGCAAGAGTCCGATGAGCAGTGCCGCCAGCGCCAAGAGCACCCAGAACAAGGGCATTGGAATCAATGGGGCGAAGTCTATCGACCAGTTCATAAAGGCGGTGACTCCACTATTGGCCCAAGCGTTCCAGCAGAGCCGGGACGTGGACCTGATCGGCCTTGTAGTTGCCGGTCAATGCATGCATGACAATGTTGATGCCGGTGCGGAATGCCATTTCGCGCTGGATTTCCCCACCAGGAACCGTCGGATAAAGAGGGCGTCCTCGTGGGTCCAGGGCCCAAGCTGACGCGAAATCATTCGACGTTATAAGGATCGATGTAACGCCGTCGGCGCGGCGGGCTTCGCGTGGTGCGGTTGCGTCAGGCACGCCGCCGGCTTCAACCCATAGCTGCCCACCATCCCACCGGCCAGGGAACTGGCGCAGCAGATAGAACGACTTGGTAAGTACGTGGCCTTCAGGAACCGGTTCCAGCCGTGGAATGTCGAGTTTCCCGACGATGGCCTGCAGAGGCGTCTGTGCGCGCCCGCTTGAAGGCAACCCCGATGGCATGCCGGTTCCCTGGTCGCGGGTGTCGAAGATGATCATGCCGCCTTGTTTCATATAGGCGTCGATTTTTGCGAGGGTCTTTTCTGGTAGCGGATCGGCGTCGGGCTGAACTGGCCAATACAGCACCGGGAAGAAAGAGATTTCATCGGTGACAATGTTGACCGGCATCGGTTCGCCAGGGATGACCGCGGTGCGCAGCTTGAGGACTCGAGCCAATCCGGCAAGTCCGATGCGGCTTGTCTCATCGACACGCGCGTTGCCGGTGATGACGTAACCGAATGTGACATCGCCGGTGGCTTGCAGTGCGCGTGCTTCAACTGAGCTGCCGGCCTGCGCGAAAGTTGGCGATGGCAGGGATACAATGGCGCTTGTGGCGGTCAGTAGACCCACCACGAGGAGCGACGCGCGAACTCTATTACCACCACCTCTGAGCAGACTTGCTCCGCCCTGCATGAGCAGAACCGCGATCATGTCAAGCAGGATCAAGGCCATTGCAATGGCAAGCAACCAGGGTTTGAGCGGTTGTGCCTCCGCGCTTGAGAAGCCCATGCGCGTCGCGCTGGATGGTAATGCAGGCAGCGGGTTCAGTTCGGTTTCCGGGCGAATGACATTGAGTGCGCGCGGCGCGCCGGATGAACCGTAGTAGCCTGGCGGATGATCGGAGCTGGCCACGACGTTGCCAAACTCACCCACTGGAATTGCGCGTGCTGTCGGCGGCGGTGGGCCTGGCTGGCCAAAACCATCAAGGGTTTCGAATGGACTGAGGGTGCCTGCCTCACTTGCGCCCTGTGCGGCATCGACCGCGGCTGCTCCTGAGATTTCGCCGCTGGCGGGGCCACCCAGTCTGCCCAAACTTATGATCCGGTTCAGCATATCAACGAACAGGCCAGAGATCGGCACATTCGACCAATCGGTGTTGGCGGTAATGTGAAACAGCACGACCAAGCCGTCGCCGCGTTTGGCGGCCGTGACGAGCGGGGTGCCATCTTCGAGGCGTGCCCAGACGCTGATCTGATCTCCGATCCTTGCCGGATCGGCAAGGACCTGGCGCCTGATGGTGACGTCTTCGGGAACCTCGAGCCCGGCGAAAAGGCTGGTGTCCGCAAACGGGTTCAACTTTTGCGGCGTCGACCAGGACAATGCGCCACCCAGCGTGCGACCGCCAATGCGCAATGGCACCGGCAGCAGATCATCGCCGCCTTTTTCCAGACGCGGGCCGGCGAAGCGGACCAACAGACCGCCCTTTTCAACCCAGGCGGCGGTCGCATCGCGTGCTTCATCGGTCAAGGTGCCGATATCAGCTAAGACAAGCACACTGGCATTTTGCTTCAGCGCGTCCTCAATACCGGCAGCGACGTTCTTATCCTTCGGCTTGACGATTTCAGCCGTCGGACCCAGGGCCTTTTCGATGTAGTAGAAGGGCGCCAACAGCGGCTGTGCCTGTTCACGGGACTCACCCGAAATCAGGCCGACTCGCTGCCGCCTTGCGCGGGCATCGAGCAGGCTGACAGCACCGGCGGACTGTTGTGCGGAAATGGCGATGCGAGTGACTTGGTTGCGCAGTTCGAGGGGCAGATCAAACTCGGCGACTTGGGAGCGCTCACCTTGCGACAGAGTGAAGTTTGCCGTTCCCAACAACTCGCTACGCGCCGAGTAGGCATCCAGCCGGCCCTCTTTGGCTCCACCTCCGGCGCGCAGGACTCTGGCCTCCAGACCACCATCGGCGGAGACTCTGGCTTCCAGGCCGAGCGGGGTGGTGCTCGAGGGATCGGAGACAACTGCGAAGGTGCCGCCGTCGGCAGCGCTGGCGAGCTGCTCGGCAAATTCGCCACTGTGTCCCTTGTGATCAACGCCATCGGACAGCCAGACGATGTTGACGTTGGTGCTCGATGTCGCGGCGAGCAGCTCCTGCAAGGCGGTGCCTGCGGCGACGCGGACGGGCGGGAAGGGTAGCGGTTCGAGCGCGCGAGCGGTGGTCCGCGCGGCAGCGGGCGCTTCGATCTTCGCAGATTTCGCGGCTGTTCCGGCGGTCGGCAGGATCATCACCGGCCGGGACTGGGCTTCAGCCATGTTGATCAGCCGGTCGATCATGCTTTTGCGATCGTCCCAGCCGGGTGCGGCGGCCCAGCCATTATCGACGACGATAACAAGCGGACCGGAACCTTTCAGGGTCGTCTGGCGTTCCGGATTAAGGATCGGATCGGCGAGCGCCAGAATAATGAGCGCGGCAGCGAGCAGACGTAGCAGGAGCAGCCACCAAGGTGTCTTGGCGGGCGTCTTCTCCCGGTTTTCGAGGTCCGCCAGAATGCGGGTCGCCGGAAAGGTCACCCGCTTGGGCAACGGCGGCGTCGTGCGCAACAGCCAATAAATGAGTGGCAGCGTTGCCAGGCCGGCCAGCAACCACGGACTCAAGAACGCGAGGGCTCCAAAACTCATGCCGGTTGCCTCCCGCCGTCTTGAAGCCTTGCGATGAGGCTCAGCATCGGTTCCGTCGCAGGGCGGTCGGTGTGATGAACAAGCAAGCTCCAGCCAAGCCGGTTGGCGAGATCGCGAAGACCCTCACGATGTGCCTTCAGTCGCTCCTGATACTCCTCGCGCAAGCTTTCTACGCGGTCTCCGGTCCAGTTCAATTCCCGTTCCGGGTCGATGAATTGAATGCGGCCCTCGAAGGCGAGAGATTCTTCGATGGGGTCGAGCACCTGGATCAGGTGGCCTGAGATATCCGCTCCAGCCAAATGCTTCAGGGCATCGGAGATATCATCCAATGGATCAAGAAAGTCGCTTATCAGTACGGCTCCGGAGAACCGACCGATGCGAGCGGGTGGCGGGAGCCCAGACGTCAAGGCTGGATTGTCGCCATGAGAAATGATGGCTTCGGCAAGTTTGGCGGTGGCCCGCCGGCTTGCGGTCGGGTCCTCAGGGAGCCCCAGCAGACCAACACGTTCGCCACCGCGGACCAGCAGTTCGGCTACGGCAAGCATGAGGACCAGCGCACGGTCGCGCTTTGATGTGGTCGAAAGCGAACTTTGGAAGCGCATGGAGGCTGACAGATCCGGCCACAGCCAGATGGTGTGGGCGGCTTCCCACTCCCGCTCCCGGATATAGACGTGGCTGGCGGAGGCTGTGCGGCGCCAATCAATCAGACCGGTGGAATCATTGGGCTCGTACTGTCGAAACTGCCAGAAGGTCTCGCCAGGACCCGCCCGACGGCGGCCGTGTACGCCATGAATTACAGTGTGCGAAATGCGGGCGGCCTCAAGCATCAGCTCGGGTAGCCGCTCAGCCAGAGCGTGGGCCGCCGTTTCAATCTCGACGACCTGACCCATTTCCGCACTGTTTTGCGTTTCGACGCGCGAAATCATGGCTGGCTTATCCCGCCATCTTTGATAGCCCGTCAATGATCTCTTCAAGATCCTTCTTTTCGGCCCGCCCGGTGAAGTTCAGCGCCATTCGGTGCTTAAGCACCGGCTTGGAGAGTTCGATGACGTCGTCCAGTGAGGGCGCCAAGCGACCATCAAGCAAGGCCTTGGCGCGAACCGCCATCATGAGCGCCTGGCTGGCGCGTGGTCCTGGACCCCAGGTGACAAACTGATCGATCTCCCTTGAGCCGTTGGGTTCGGGACGGGCGGAGCGAACGAGACCCAGAATGCCGTCGATGACGCGGTCAGGCACGGGCATCTGGCGAACAAGACGCTGGATGTCCATCAGCTCGGCGGCGGACAGGACGGGGCTTAGGCGGGTTTGCTCGGTGCCTGTTGTGGCCTGCAGCATGCGCCGTTCCGCTGCACCGTCGGGATAGCCAACATCAACCTGCAGGAGGAACCGGTCGAGCTGGGCCTCCGGCAGCGGGTAAGTTCCCTCCTGCTCCAGCGGATTCTGGGTGGCAAGGACATGGAAGGGCTCGGGGATGTCGTGGCGCACACCGGCGACAGAGACGTGATGCTCCTGCATCGCCTGAAGAAGCGCGGACTGGGTTTTTGGCGACGCGCGGTTGATTTCATCAGCCATCAAAAGCTGCGTAAAGACGGGGCCCTTGATGAACCGGAATGACCTTTGCTGGCCGGGTACTTCGTCGAGCACCTCCGAACCGATGATGTCGGAGGGCATAAGGTCCGGCGTGAATTGCACTCGTTTTGCGTCGAGCCCCAGGACGGTCCCCAAGGTTTCAACCAGGAGTGTTTTGGCTAGGCCTGGCACACCTATCAACAGGGCATGACCACCCGAGAGGATCGTGATCAGTGCCCTCTCGATAACCTCGTCTTGACCAAAAATAACCGTGGCGGCACTGCTATGGGCGGCTTTCACGCGTTCGGAGGCGGCCTCCAGGCGCGGAACAATGGACTCGTCGGTCTCCGTAATCATGCTCATACGCGCGTCGGTTCCCTTCTATTTTTGGTGTGATACTGCGGCTTTTCCTGCGCAATAGCAGTCGCGACAAGATTGCGATTTTTGTCAAGCCGCCGGCGCGTACGATCGATTGAGCCCGAGGTGGGGTCAAGTGAATGTTCGTTAAGGGCTTGCACGCGCCGTGTGACCCTAAAACACCCATACGCCAGTTTGCGTGGGCGAGGATCATAGCACGGTCAATGGGTTAGCGGCCGACTATCCGATATCGGCGCGCTTAATGGCTGAGCCAACAGCGACTTCTTGGCCCGGCTCCTGTTGAAAACGCTAGAACTTACGCGGTTCTAATACCAGTCTGGCGCGTCAGCTTAGGCGGTAGTCGCCATCAAGTAGGCGCACCTCGGCAGGGGCAACCAGCTGATTGTGGCACACCGTGACCTTGTACAGGGGGCCGTCGAGGTGGGCTTCCCAGAAATCAAGGAAACTGCGCAGCTTCGGGAACCGCGGGTGCAGATCAAAATCCTGCCAGATAAAGGTCTGCAGAAGCGTCTGATGGTCCGGCATTCGGTAAAGAATTTCCGCGGTGGTCAGTGAATATCCGTCCAGAGTGCGGGCGAAGTCGGATGTTCCCATCTACATCTCCTTCGTTTCAATGATCCTTTACGGTCTCAAATGTATCGCGACTCAGTACACGTACCCCACATGCTAGCGGGGTAATGGTGTAACAGTCATCGAAAAACTGCGGAAAATCAGTTGTTTGGCAGCCGCGCTAGCGGGTTGCTAACAATCGAGGGGCGCGGAAATGGACTTTCTCAATGTCGCTCTGACCAGTTTCACGACGTTCTTTGCAACGATTGGTCCGCTTGAAGCGGCGATGCTTTATGCAGCGTTTACCAGCGAAATGACGTCTCAGGAGCGGCGCAGGGTCGCAGTGCGGGCGGTCATGATCGCCAGTGCGGTGCTTTTGCTTTTCACCTTGTTCGGGCAGCCGCTGCTCGCAAAGCTCGGGGTAACGATTGCGGCGTTGAAAACAGCCGGTGGTGCCATCCTTGGGCTGATTGCGCTCGACATGATCTTCTCGCGCCCCGATGGCGGTTCGAAACTCACGCCCAAAGAGGGTGAAGAGGCTCTGCACAAAGACGACCTTGCTGTGTTTCCAATGGCCACACCACTGCTGGCGGGGCCTGGTGCCATGAGTGCCGGCATCTTGCTGGCGGCGCAGGGTGAAGGTGATCTTGTCCATCTGGCCGGGGTGCTTGCAGGGCTTGGTGCCGTTTTGGCGATTACCCTGGGCCTGCTCGTCGCGGCGCCGGAACTGACGCGGTTTCTCGGGGTCACCGCGCAACGTGTTCTGATGCGGGTGTTTGGCATTCTGCTGGCTGCGATTGCGGTGCAGGCGCTGTTTGACGGCCTTAAGGAAGGTGGTCTGACTTCGAGTTAGTCTCTCAAAGCAATGCGGGCGATGGAGCGACCTGCTACGCGGCCTGGTCTCCATCGCCCATTACGCAATGATTTTGTCTGTTGACGCTTAGGTTTTTTACTCCGCGTCGGCACCGAAGAAGCCTGATGGGTGGAGGGTCTGGCCGGACCGGATGGCGTCGCTGTCAACGTTCTCGCCGTACAGCTGCTGCTGCTCGAAGGAGTTGGAAGACATGTTCTCACCATAGAGCTGCTGTTGTTGGAAGAAGTCAGCCGAGAAGTTTGCTTGGGCGGAGGTCGCTGCGGCCAGTACGGTTGCGGCGGCGAGGATGCTCATGATCGTTTTCATTTTTAGTACTCCTAGATCGTCTGGTTGTGTGGGTTTGTTGCGTTACTGTTTTCTCAGGAGGCTCTTACTCGTCGGCGCCGAAGAAGCCCGAAGGGTGCAGGGTCTGGCCGGACCGGATGGCATCGCTGTCAACGTTCTCGCCGTAAAGCTGCTGCTGCTCGAAGGATTTGGAAGAGACGTTCTCACCAAAGAGCTGCTGTTGTTCGAAGAAGTCAGCCGAGAAGTTTGCCTGGGCGGAGGTTGCTGCGGCCAGTACGGTTGCGGCGGCGAGGATGCTCATGATCGTTTTCATCGTTTATCTCCTTTGGTGTCGTCTTGTTTGAAACTTTGAATTTTGTTTTTTCGCTCAGATCGTTTTGTTTGTCCGTTTGACACGAATGAAGATAGGCCGCGTTTTTTCGATTTGGAATTCACATGGCGATAAGGCGGCCTCACTTGGCCGCGAGAAATCGTTGATGGTTCAGGAACGGGGCTGAGAGATGCCTGGCGGGCGATGTCGAAATCTTATAAAAAACAATTATATCAATAAGTTATGTCTTATCCGCAAAACCTCTTCCGGGTCATTCTTATCGTCGTGATTAGTTTTTCTGGGGGCTTGCTTTTGTCGCGTTGAAGGGTGTTGGGAGCTTCAACTTCACGGATGTGTTCACAACGAACTAACTCGCTCTTCACGGAATTGCGGTGCGTGGCTCTCGTGTTCGTGAGCATTTCGGGGAGCCGCGTTATCGGGTCGTGATTTCTTCTATTCCAGTTTCGCGATGTTTCAGATCCGACCAGACATTAGGGGTTCTGAAAGAGTTGTGTGGTTGCCTGGGCGCAGTTCTGTCTCGCCCTGTAGGAGCGTTGGTTGTGTTGAAGTTGTTTGCCTCGGAGGGTCTGTCGCGGGCCCATCAGAGAGTTCTTGTCCGTGCGGTGGCCATCATCGCCGTGGGTGGACTTGCCGCCGGTTGCGCCTCACGGGCGCCGAATGGACCGCAAGCGCAAGCACAGGCTGAACCGATTAGGGTTGCTTCCTATCAACCGACCCGCCGGATCAGAACGGAAGACGACGGCATCGAAGTCCAGGCTGACCCGATGAAGTCCGATAAGCCCGTGGATGATGATCCCCGGGAACCATTTTCTCCGAATTATGGCCGCTACATCCGCTAGACTTGATCGCTCGTCTGGTGCGATAGTTGCGGGTGGATATGCAAGTCGATCAAGGCCGAAGCGGTCGAAAACTCTCGATCTTCAAACTGACCGAGATGCCCTTCGTTAGGGATTTCGAAGGTCAGCTCGACAACATCTTTTTTTCGTCGAGCGCCACCAAAACGTTCGCCGACGACACCGCGCGCAAAGACTTCCGCGAACGCTGGCTGGGGCGCTACCTGAAGCACGACCAGGAATGGTTTTATGTTGCGCTGGCGGATGACGATGTCGCCGGCTATCTGGCTGGCTCAATCGACGACCCAGCACGCTGCGAGCGCTTCGCCGACATTTCTTATTTTGCACAACTGACCGATGTAACAGTGCGCTATCCCGCACACCTGCATGTCAATGTTGACGAGACGCTGCGTAATGCGGGCGTTGGTTCGCGGCTGATTGAGCGGTTCTTATTCGACTTGCAGCGCGCCGGCGTGCGCGGCGTGCACCTTGTGACCGGCCGTTTCTCGCGCAATGTTGTGTTCTATCAACGCAACGGCTTTGCGCCCGTTCGCAGCCTCAAGGTGGGTGATGGCGAAGTACTCATGCTAGGCCGGATACTGTCGGCGAACTGATCCCTTGGCTGAAGCGTTATTATAGGGTTGGCTCCGTCGGTCTAGAAAAGGTAGTGTCAGCCGCCTTCACGGCGCGCAGAACATTCGAATGATCGTACTGCCGAACGAGAAAGGTCGCGGTGCATGGCGCAGACACTTGATGAACGTGCATCCAAAGAAAGGCCTAAAGTGCCCGGTGCGATGGCCATCGACATGGTCGATGTGAACAAATGGTTTGGCGCTTTTCATGTACTAAAGAACATCACTCTTCAGGTCGCCAGGGGCGAACGGATCGTCATATGCGGACCGTCGGGATCGGGGAAGTCGACGCTTATTCGATGCATCAACAGCTTGGAACCGCATCAAAGCGGCCGCATCGTCGTCGACGGACATGAACTCACCGATGACCTGCGCCAAATCGACAAGATCCGCTCCGAGGTCGGTATGGTGTTTCAGAGCTTCAATCTGTTTCCTCACCTTACTGTGCTCGACAACCTCTGCCTCGCTCCTCAGTGGGTGCGCAAACTGCCGCGTGTCCAGGCCGAAAAGGTGGCGTTGGAGTATCTCGAACGCGTTCGCATACCCGAACAGGCTGGCAAGTATCCGGGTCAGTTGTCTGGTGGGCAGCAGCAGCGTGTCGCCATTGCGAGGGCTCTCTGCATGAATCCGAAGATCATGCTATTTGATGAGCCGACTTCGGCGCTTGATCCGGAGATGGTCAAAGAAGTGCTTGACGTTATGATCGAACTGGCTGAACAGGGCATGACAATGATCTGCGTAACGCACGAAATGGGGTTTGCCAAAGCGGTTGCGGACAGGGTGATTTTTATGGATGACGGCGAAATCGTAGAGGTGGCACCCCCTAGCGAGTTCTTTACGGCACCTACCTCACCCAGGACCAAGGAGTTTCTCGCACAAATTCTCGCGCACTGACGTGTTGTGGCCAAGGTCAACTCGTCTTATCTGTGCGCCGTTAAAACTTGTCGTGGTGAGAGAAAATGAGCGACAAGGCATAGTCTGACGCTGAGGGTACGGAAGATCAATACGATGGTGCACAAGATGCACCGATTCAAGCTGAGCAAGCACTGCTAGCGGAGGAGACGTCGAATGAGGAATTGGGTCGCGGCTGGGTTAGCTCTGGTCATGTCGTATGGCCAGCAGATGGAACTTGCAGCTGCTCAGACCAGTACGCTGGATACGGTCAAGAGCCGCGGTCAGCTGCAATGCGGTGTCAGTACCGGTCTTGCTGGATTCGGCGCACCGAATGACGCTGGTGTTTGGCAGGGTCTCGATGTCGACATCTGCCGGGCTGTAGCATCAGCAGTGCTTAAGGACGCAGACAAGATCAAGTTCGTTCCGCTGACCGCAAAGGAGCGCTTCACCGCTCTTCAGTCAGGCGAAATTGACCTTTTGTCACGCAACACAACGTGGACCATGAGCCGTGATACGGCGGCAGGGCTGAACTTCACAGGCATCAACTACTATGATGGCCAGGGCTTCATGGTGAAGAAAACGCTTGATGTCGTTTCGGCCAAGGAGCTTTCCGGGGCAAGCATATGTGTGCAGACCGGGACGACCACCGAACTCAATCTTGCCGACTACTTCCGCTCCAACAAAATGGAGTACAATCCAGTCGTCTTCGAAAAGCTATCAGAAGCACTTGGTGCCTATAACGCAGGGCGCTGCGATGCCTTCACCACGGACGTGTCTCAGCTGTATTCCATCCGGCTGACATTGGGTAACGCCAATGACCATATCGTTCTGCCCGAGATCATTTCCAAAGAACCCCTCGGTCCGGTTGTTCGCCAGGGTGATCCGCAGTGGGCCAATATCGTTCGCTGGACTTTGTTTGCGATGATCAATGCGGAGGAACTCGGCGTCACGCAGAGCAATGTCGATCAGATGAAGAACTCGAAGAACCCGGCGATCCGCCGCTTGCTCGGCGTTGAGGGCGAGTACGGCGTGGCGATGGGTGTCGATAAGGACTGGGCCTATCATATCATCAAGCTCGTCGGGAACTACGGCGAGTCCTTCGACCGTAACGTTGGAGCCGGTTCGCCGCTCGGTATCGCTCGCGGTCAAAACGCCCTTTGGCGTGATGGCGGATTGCAGTACGCCCCGCCGATCCGCTAGCCTGACGAAAACGCGACGGCCGTCCGCCGTTATGTGGCGGACGGCCGACTTTTGTTTCGATGCGGAGGGGCAGTGGTTTGACAAGAGCCACGAAGGCGCGCGCTGACCAGCGGCCTTCGCGCAGCCTGACAGACTATTTTTATGATCCCAAGAGCCGTGGGATCATGCTGCAGCTGACCGTCGCAGTCATACTCATATGGCTCATCTGGTCCGTGGTCGACAACACGATCCGCAACCTGGAAGCGCAGGGGATCGCCGCTGGTTTCGGGTTTCTAAGAAACACTTCCGGCTTCGATATCTCGCAGTCACTGATCTCGTACACTAGCACGGACACGCACGGCCGTGCCTTCCTGGTTGGTCTGCTTAATACGCTTCTCGTCGCTGTTGTCGGAGTTGTTCTGGCGACCGTCATCGGGTTTGTAATCGGCATCGCGCGGCTATCGCAGAACTGGCTCGTCTCGACCCTGGCTGCTGTCTACATTGAGACGATACGCAACGTGCCTCCGCTGTTGATGCTGTTTGCGGTCTACTTTGGCGTGATCAAAACACTGCCGAGGCCGCGCGATAGCATCGAATTCCCCTTTGCCACTTACCTCAATTTGCGTGGACTGTATTTGCCGAGACCCATTTGGGATGAAGCAATCTGGTTCGTGTTGCTGGCGTTCGTCATCGGTTTCATTGCGGCGTTCTGGATCAACAGGCGCGCGAAGAAGATTCAGATCGAGACCGGCGTGCAGCCTCGGGTGCTGTTTCCTGTCTTGGGTTGCGTGTTGGGTTTGCCGGCCCTGGCGTTTGTACTGGCAGGGTTCCCGGTGAGCTTCGATGTTCCGCAACTGGGGCGCTTCAATCTTCGTGGCGGGTTTGTCATTTCGCCGGAGTTCATTGCGCTCGTGAGCGGTCTGACGCTCTATACCGCTGCATTCATAGCGGAGATCGTGCGCAGCGGTATCCTCTCGGTTCCGAAGGGGCAGCGGGAGGCTGCATCGGCACTCGGTCTTCGTGACGGGCAGGTGATGCGGCTCATCATTATTCCGCAAGCGCTGCGGGTGATCATTCCACCTCTCACCAACCAGTACCTCAACCTGACGAAGAACTCCTCACTGGCTGTGGCGATCGGTTATCCGGATCTTGTCTCGGTGTTCGCGGGCACGGTGCTCAATCTGACCAATCAGGCGGTTGAGGTGATCATAATGACAATGGCGGTGTATCTGTCGCTAAGCCTGCTGACGTCAGTGTTCATGAACTGGTTCAACGCGCGTGTCGCGCTGGTTGAAAGATGAGGCGCGGGAGCCAGGCTTGATGCAACGCATGCGAGACATGGACAGGACGAGCTGGCAGGTGGCCATCCAATGGGCCCAGGTCAACTTGTTCTCGTCCTGGTGGAGCACTGCGCTCACATTGTTCGGCTTGTTGATTTCATACTGGATCATTCATGCCGTTGTTGATTGGGCAATCATCAGGGCGGTTTTCACCGGCAGCGACGGGTCGGCGTGCCGGGTGCCTGGGGCCGGAGCTTGCTGGCCGTTCATCACAAACAAGTTCAAGCTGTTCATGTACGGGAGGTATCCGCTTGACGAGCTATGGCGGGTCAATCTCACGTACGTGCTGGCGCTTGCTGGGCTGGTGCCGCTGATGCTGCCGGGCGTGCCCGGCAAGCTTTGGCTGTCGATCTACATGCTGGTGGTCTTCCCGATCATTGCCTACTTCCTGCTGACCGGTGCGGAGTGGCTGGGGCTACCGATCGTCACGACGGACCTGTGGGGTGGGCTCCTGGTGACGCTGGTGGTGGCCTGCGTCGGTATTGCGGCCTCGTTTCCCATCGGCATTGTGCTGGCACTGGCGCGGCGCTCGGAGCTGCCTCTTATCAAATGGCTGGCCATTATCTTCATCGAATTCGTGCGTGGCGTGCCGCTCGTTACCGTGCTGTTTTTCGCGTCGGTGATGCTGCCGCTGTTCCTGCCCGAGAATGTCACTTTCGATAAACTCTTGCGGGCGCTCATCGGCGTTGCACTGTTCGCGGCGGCCTATATGGCCGAGGTTGTCCGGGGCGGCCTGCAGGCGATTCCGCGGGGACAGTTCGAGGCCGCCGACGCGCTGGGAATGAGCTACCCGCAGAAGATGGGGCTGATCGTTCTACCGCAGGCGCTCAAGCTCGTGATCCCGGGAATTGTCAACTCGTTCATCGCGCTTTTCAAAGACACAAGCCTGGTTTTGATCATTGGCCTGTTTGATCTGCTTGGGATCGTCAAGCAGGCCATTCAGTCAGATGCGAAGTGGTTTGCTCCGCAAACAGCGGCGACAGGATATGTGTTCGCTGCATTTGTATTCTGGCTGTTCTGCTTTGGCATGAGCCGATATTCAGCGTGGCTGGAGACGCGGCTCAATAGTGGTCAGCGGCACTAGTCCGAGCGGTTGAAAAGCATGTCGGCGACGTGATCGCCGATGGCAAGTGCGGAAGTCAGGCCGGGGCTTTCGATTCCATAAAGAGCGATGAGATTTGCAAGACCGTGCGTCTTCGGGCCGTGAAATGTGAAATCGGCCGGCGCTTCTCCTTGACGGTAGATTTTCGGGCGGATGCCCGTATAGCCCGGTTGAAGCTCATCGGCCGGTAGGCCCGGCCAGTAGCGTTGAACCTCTGTGATGAACGTGCGGCGGCGGGCGCCGTCCGGATCATCAAAGCTGTAGTCGACCTCCTCAATCCATTGCAGGTCGGGGCCAAACTTAGCCTGCCCTGCGATATCAAGTGTGAGGTGAATGCCAAGCCAGGCCCCGGACGGGACCGGATAGATCAGGTGGGTGAAGGGTGCCTTTCTCGATAGCGAGAAGTAGTGCCCCTTGGCTGGATAGGTCTGCGGCGGGGCGTAGCCGTCGGGCCAGTCCTTTTGCAGGAGATTGCCGACCTGGGTCGCTTCAAGGCCGGCTGCCAGAACAAGGTTGCGGCACGTGATAACCGTTGACGAGGCGCTGTCATTATCGCCACTGCGTGTCGTAACCGCGTAGTTGCCATCGCTGTCTCGGGCGATGCCCAGAACCTCGGTAGAGAGTACGACCTGTCCGCCGTGTTCGGTGAGATGTCCCTCTAGGGCGGTCATCAGGCCGTGGGAGTCGATCACGCCGGTGGAGGGCGAATGCAATGCGGCGATGCACTCCAATTCCGGTTCCATCCGCTGAGCGGCTGTCCGCTCAAGCATTCGAAGATCGCCAACGCCATTGGCGGTCGCGCGCGCGGCGATGGTTTCAAGGCCGGGGAGGTCTTCCTCACTGGTGGCCACAACCAGCTTGCCGCAGGGATTGACGGTGACGCCGTTTTCCTCCGCGAACCTGTATAGTTGCTTCTTACCGTCCACACATAGGCGGCCACGGAGACTGCCGGGAGGATAGTAGATGCCGGCGTGAATGACTTCGGAGTTGCGCGAGGAGGTCTCCGCCCCGACGCGTTCGTGACGCTCAAGGACCAGCGTTTCACTGCCGAGGACGGCCAGTCGGCGGGCGATTGCGAGACCCACGACACCTCCACCGATGATGATCGTCTCAATATCCGGTGTCACGAGGTAATCTCCTTCGCTGCAATAACTGTGATACTCGAACTCTGCTGTCGATAAACCCTGTTCCCACCTTGACTTTCACGAGAACAAAGTATGAACTTTTTAGTCTGATTCGGCGCACAGGAGTGGGGCCTGGGTGACAATACGGTTCATTCACACATCCGATTGGCAAATCGGCAAGCCGTTCCGCAACTTTGAGGAGCGGGTCGCCGGCAAGTTGGAGTCCGCTCGAGTTTCGGTCATCGATCGCATCGCAGGCATCTGCGCGGAATGCCAGGTCCGTCATGTGCTGGTGGCAGGAGATGTCTACGACAACGACGTCATTGCGCATGTCACGCTGATGCAACCGGTTCATCGCATGGCCAGAGCCGAGCACGTGACGTGGTGGCTTTTGCCGGGCAACCATGATCCCGCGCGTTCGCAAGGTATCTGGCACAGACTCAAACAAGAGGACCTGCCAGGCAACATTCGTGTCTTGGACACGGCGCAACCTGTCGAGTTGGAGGCGGGAGTATGGTTGTTGCCCGCGCCATTGGTGGCGCAGAGCGTGGCGGAAGATCCAACGGCCTGGATGAATCATGCTGAGACACCGGCGGGCGCGGTCCGTATCGGCCTAGCGCACGGCTCCGTCAGAGGGTTCGGCAGCGCGCAGGAGAGTTCAGTCAGCATCGATCCTGACCGTGCGCGGCAGGCGCGGCTTGATTATCTGGCACTGGGCGACTGGCATGGTCGGCGCCGCGAGAACGCGCGAACGCACTACTCGGGAACACCTGAGCCCGACCGCTTTCCCGACAATACGCCGGGATTGGTTCTGTTGGTCTCTATTGATGCCGCCGGGGTGGAGCCGCAGGTTGAGGATATCGCGAGTGCAAGCTTTGTCTGGGCCAAGCGGGAGTATTTGATTTCGGCCGCGGATGATCTTGGTTCCATCGAGCGCGAGATAGACCAACTTGCCGACGATCCTGGCCAGCTCGTTTTACGACTGACGCTTGCCGGGCGCATGGCGCTTCAGGACATCGGGGCGATTGAAGAGTGGTGCGCCGCCCTCGAAGCGAAACTCCAGTTCCTGAAGGCCGATCTTTCAGGTCTATTGCCGGTTTGCGATGACGACTTCGAGCTCTTCGACGGGAGTAACGAACTTGCTCAAGCAGCCGCGTTTCTTGGTGAGATCGCTAGCGACGACAATGACGCACGGCAGGGGACTGCAGCCGCCGCACTGGCCCGGCTTGCAGCGATCGCCCGGCAGGAATTGGCGGGGGATCAATGAAGATCAAGGCGCTGCGTGTCGCTGAAGTCGGGCGGTTTGGTGAGCCGGTGGCTGTCGAGGGGTTCTCAGGCGGGCTTGATGTTCTGGCCGGGCCCAATGAGATGGGTAAGTCAACGCTGTTCCGGGCGTTGCAGATGCTGCTTACACTGAAGCACAACTCCAGCGGCGATGCAGTCAAGAAGCTCACGCCCTATGGCGGCGGACAGCCGCTGGTCGAGGCCGACCTGGAAATTGACGGGAATCTATGGCGCATCAGCAAGCGTTTCGGCAAGCGACCACGAGCGCTGTTTACGGATCTCAGCACCGGTAGCGCTATTGCGCGCAATGCGGACGCGGACGCCGCCTTCGGCGAACTGCTCGATGCCGTGGCTGGACCAGCTGAGCGGGGGCTTGCCTGGGTCGGACAGAAGCATGCCTTGGAGATGCCGAACCCTGACAGGCCAAAGGACCGTGGGGAGCGTGACGCGCTAACACGGGCCATTCAGGGTCAGCTTCAGGAAATTACGGGAGCGTCTTCAGCCGATGCGGTTCGGGCTCGGGTACAAGCCCAGCTCGATGGTCTGGTCACAAGCCGCGGCGCAAAGAAGGGCGGGCGCTATGATATCGCGTTAGAAGCCCAGGCAAAATTGAGGCAGCAGGTCGAGGAAGCCGAGGCGGGTCTTGGGCGTGTTCAAAGCGCGCAAGCCGAGCTTGATTTGCTGCAGGCGCGCTTCGCGGAAGTCGGCCATCCCGATGTCGTCAATGCGCTGGAACTCGCCGCCGCCAGCGCGGCCGAAGAGTTGGAGAAGGTTGAGCAACAGCGGCTGGCTTTACGCCAGGCCCAGGACGAAGTCAGGATACGGCTCAAGGACCAGGAGACGTCGCACGATGCGCTCAAGAGGTTCCGGCGGGATCAAGAGCGACTAGCTGAAGTCGGCAGAAGGCATTTTGAGGTTACATCCCGCCTGCCTGCCCTGAGTGAGGCGTCCGAAACGGGAACTTCCGAAGAGGAAAAAGCACGGGCCGACGGCGTTCGCATGTCGGATCAGCAAAACCAACTGCAACAGCTTCTGCGCGCTCGCAATGTGGCCAGCAAGCTCGCGGAACGCGCGATGGCGCTTGCCAATGCTGAAAGGCTTGACCGGGAGGTGGCCGTTGAGGCCGAGCGAATGCGTTCGGATCCCGTGAATTCCGAACGCGTCGACCGTCTCACACGACTCGACCAGCGGCGGCAGATTCTGGATGAACGTATCGCGGCCGAAAGTCCGGCGATCCGCGTCGCTTACGATGAGGGAGCGCAGGGGCGTGTTCTCGTCGACGGTGAGGCTGTTGGCGACGGCGCTGAGATTATTGCCACCGAGACCATGACCCTGGTTGTGCCAGGGCTTGGACGGATCGAGATTTCACCCGGTGGTGCCGAGAGCCGGGAGCGGGATTTGGCGGAGCGGGCTCAATTGCTGAGCGAGTGGCAAGAGCTGCTCGTCGTGGTGGGCGCTCAGGACCTCCCCGGCGCCGAGAAGCTGCTTGCCGAAAGGACCGAGAGGGACCGGGCGTTGTCCTTGTCAATTGCAGAGCTGCGACGCGTGGCACCGGATGGTCTTGTGTCGCTGCGCGGTGATGTTGCTGAGCTCGAGAGCCAGCTCGCGAAACTTCAGTTTGAACATTGCGATCTTGAGGTGGATGACGCGGTTCTGGAACAGCGTTTGAAAGATGTTTCGACAGCTCTAACTGATGCGCGCAGCACTTACCCGGGTTTTGCCCAAGCCGCAAAGACCGCGCAGGCCGCGCTGGCTGAGGCGGAGGCGCGGGCGACGGCGGCCCGGCAGCAGATGGCGGACTTGGAACAGGTGCTTGGCCCTGATGATGTTCGGGCGGAGCGGCTGGCCGAATTAGAGGCGCGGGTGGCCACTGTGGACCAGGATGCTGCTGAAGCCTTGCGCAAGGTGACGGCGTTACAACAGGTCCTGCCCGATGATGATGCGATCCGGGCGCTGAAGGCGCGTGTCGAGACAGCGCAGCGCAACGTTGATGCATCTCGTTCCGAGACCGGGCAGCTTCGTGAGCGTCGGGCGGCTCTGGTTGCCCAGATCGATGCGCACTCCAATAGTGGTATCGGTCGGCGCTTCAGCGAACTCGAGGGGGAATTGCAGCGCGCCGACAGCCTCGTGGCGGAAATCAAGGCTGAGATTGATGCGCTGGAACTTCTCAGTCAGGCGCTGCACGCCGCCAGGGAAACCTCACGGGAGCACTTAATGGCTCCGTTAATGGAACGCGTGAAGCCTTACCTCGCGGAGGTTTTTGGCGGTGCGCAATTACAGTTCGTGGAGGGCTTCACAGCTGAACGCCTGATCCGTGGCGGTGAGGTCGAGGCAATCGACAGGCTCAGCGACGGAACGCGGGAGCAGTTGGCGATCCTTGTGCGATTGGCGTATGCGCGGCTGCTGGCCGAGCATGGAAAACCTGTGCCTTTGCTACTGGATGATCCGCTGGCGTACAGCGACGCAGCGCGCATTTCCCAGATGTTCCGCTCGTTGAGTATTGCCTCCAGGCACCATCAGGTTGTTGTTCTCACGTGTCGAGATCAGGCCTTTGAGGAACTGGAAGGAACGCGCGTTGGGCTGTCGGCATGGCATGTTGATCAGGACTGGTAGCGGCGCGCTATCTTACTGATCAGTCATGTAGAAGGCTCAAGGACGCAGTAACTCGCGGCGATGACGCCGCGAGGCAGGGCGTTGAGGCAGGCCGGCTGCCCCACAAACATGGCTGAAGCAGTTAGCCTCAGGAAGCGGCTTCGTCGGTGACGACCGGAACCAGCATGGGCGGCTTTTCCGTAGGGGCGGCGCCGGAGATCGGATCCTCACTACGGCGCGACTTGCCTTCGAAGAAAGCACCCTGCTCAATGGCAAGGGCCTTGTGATAAATGTCGCCTTCGACGTGGCTTTGCGCCTGGAGCATTACGCGTTTGCCGCGTACCGAGCCCATCACGTGCCCCCGCACGACGACTTCCTCGGCAATGATGCCGCCGGTGATATGCGCGCGTTCGCCGACGATGATGTGCGTGCCGTGGATGTCGCCTTCCACGTTGCCATCAATTTGAACCTGTCCCTCGGAACTCAGATTTCCGTGGATTGTGAGATCTGGGCCGATTACGGATGGTGGCATTTGAGTTGCTGGACGAGTTGCCGCCGTCTGTGGAGGAGGCGGGGTGGTCGAGTGTCCCGGTGGAAGGGGTTGCGCGGGTGGTTTTGGCATCTCTGCCTCGTTTCTCTTGAAGTTTGATAGCATTTGTCAGCGACCTCCAGTTACGCAACCTGAATGGAAAGAAGCCAAAGCCCGTCGCTTGACACCCCCCGCATTCAGGTATCTGCGAACTCTGACGAAGCCGCCATTAGCACAGTTGGTGACCGAGGTCACGCGTCCCGAGCCGGTGAAAAGTCAGGGTTTTCGCAGTGCCTGCGAAAATACCGTCAGTTGCCACCTTTCTGATGTCTGATGTTAGGCTCTTGACGCCGGTCAGGTATTTAGTTCCTTCACGGCGGCAAGAACTTCGGAGGCGTGCCCAGGAACCTTGACCTTGCGCCAGGCGCGGGCAACCTTGCCCGTCTTGTCGATCAAAAACGTCGATCTTTCGACGCCCATGTATTTTCTTCCATACATGGACTTTTCCACCCAAACTTCGTAGGCCTCGGCTGCTTTTTTGTCGACATCGGCCAAGAGCCTCAGCTTGAGGTCGTGCTTGTCGGTGAATTTCTTGTGGCTTTTCTCATTGTCGGGAGAAATGCCCAAAACGGTGGCACCAGCCGCCTCAAAGTCCGAGATTTGAGATGTGAAATCCAAGGCTTCCTTGGTGCAGCCCGACGTGTCGTCCTTTGGGTAGAAATATACTACCACTATCGAGCCCTTAAGCTTGGACAGCTCCACGAGTTCGCCATCGGCGTCGCTTAGCTTGATGTTTGGAGCTTTCTTACCCTCTGTGACCATGTTCTGCCTTTCTTCTGCCGCCTTGAGGACATGCCTATGGGAGCTGGCTCATGCTCGAGGCCAGCTCGTCTTCTGGTGCCTAATTGCTACGTGTGCCGCGATGTGACTGGTTTTGCAATTATTGCGACGGGTTGTTGAAGGGAGCTGGCTAGCAATAGGCCCGACGCGAAGTTAGCAGTATGTTGGCGAACCGGAGCCTTGGGCACGGCTAATCGGGGCGAGTGCCTCGACCGGTGGACGTGGATCAGACACAGGGTTTCACGTTCTGCTGACATATCGCAGGGGTATGGCTCATCCGCCAAAAATGTTGAAGGTTGGCTTCGTTGAAGGCTCATCAGCAACTTCCGCCGAATTCCACGCCGCCAAATCCGCCAGTTGCGCTTCAGCGACGGGCTACTGGCAAGCTTGTCAGGTCGCGGCATCAGAAGGTCAAGGCGAAGTCAGCGTGGCGGCGTGTTTGCGTTGGCTTAATAGCCATGATCGTCCTACCGATCACCATCCTGGCAGTGTTGGCGGCGGGTATTGGATATTTCCGGCTCCAGCAAGGACCGGTTTTGGTCAACTTTCTTGCGGCGCCTGTTAAACAAGGCATTGATCAGGGCCTGGACGGTCTGACGGCTACATTTGACGACGTCATCCTGACCTTGGCTGAAAACGGTGCTTTGGAATTGCGGCTTCGCAATCTCAGTTTGTCCGAGGTCGGCGGCGACGTCGTGGTCGCGGCACCTCAAGCGGCGATCGAGCTGCATCACGGCTCATTATGGTCCATGCAGGCTTCGCCGGAGCGTATTGAGCTGATCGAACCGCGGATCTCGCTGTTGTATTCCCGTGGTTCAGGGTTTGCTCTGAGCTTTTCGTCTGAGGCGCCCACGCCTGCCGCGACAGAGACGAGTCCGGCTGCACAAAAAAGCGACGTCATTGATGTCGCCGCACTGGTCCAATCTTCAGCCAGCTACGCCGATCAGGTCGGAAGTGCTTCGACGACGCTGCGCGAGATTGGTCTCAGAAACGCGACGCTCCTGCTGGATGCGGAGGGCCGTAGGACCTACTGGAAGCTGCCGCGATTGCTGGTTGGTGTTGGCCAGGAGGATGGCAGCAACATCATCTCGGGTTCGGCGCGGGTCTCTTCGGCCGGCCGGATTTGGGCGGCTTCCTTTCGGACGGTCGATAGGGCTGCTGGGGGCAGGCTTTCTCTGACAGCTTCGGTTCAAGATGTCGTTCCAAAGGAAATCGCGGCGGCACTGCCCGGCATTGAGGCGCTGTCCAAGATGGACACACCGGTGTCAGCTGAGATCAAAGCTGAATTCAGTCGACAGGGCGAGCTTGTCGACGGTGAACTCGAGGTGGATGTTTCAGGGACTCGTATCCCGCTAAAGGAACAAGATGGCCCGAGCCTGCCGATCGACTCAGGCATGTTCAAGTTTGCGTACGACCCGCCTGCCGGACGCGTCGTCATGCGGCCATCCCAGGTGAATATCGGTCAGCAGAGTTTCACGTTGAATGGCGAAGCGGTCCAGGAGAGCGGACCAAGTTCCAACGCTGTATGGGCTTTCAAAGGGTGGGTCGCACCGGCGGCCTATGGTGCTGGCGGGCAGACTGATGTCGTCATTCAGTCGGGTCATGTGCGGGGCCGGTTCGTTTCAGAAACTCAGTCGCTTCAATTTGAGGAAATGCAGCTTGCGCTGGCGGGTGGCAGCATTGCGATGCGCGGTGAGGTCGATGTTGGTAAGGAGCCCGGTGCCAAATGGGAGGGAACGTTTTCGGGGATGCCGGTTCGGTATCTGACGGCGGTCTGGCCGAAGTCGATCTCCAGCAGCGGCCGTCAGTGGTTACGCGCCAATGTCAGTGCGGGAAAAGTTCAATCCGGGACACTCTCTTTGCTGAGTGGCCGCTTTCTTCAAGCTGATCAGTCTCGCGCAGACGGTGCATTTGATTTGAATCTCGAAATGGAGGTTGAGAATCTCGTTTTCACTGCCCTGACGGGTGTGAATTCGATCTCGGCGGAGCGAGCCGTAGCGAAACTTGAAGATGACAAGCTTGTGGTGAACTTGTCCACCGCAGCCATGGACCTCGGCGATGGCGAGAAAATCGACATCGAGGCTGGCCGGTTCGTTGGTTCCGACATCATCGGCCAGGCGCCGTCGGGGCAGGTGAAGTTCAAGTTTTCCGGTCCCGCGAGCGCGTTAGAGACGCTTGCAGAAGCCCCCGGGTTATCCGGACCTCTGTCCGTCAAGCAGCGCGTGCCCAAAGGGATTTCGGGCCGGATTGCCGGCGAGGCCACGGTTGGCTTTCCGCTTGGAGCCGCCTTCACCCAGAGACAGGTTGGCTATGAGATTGTCGCGCAACTCACTGAAGGCCGGATCCCTGGAGTGCTGGATGGCCATGATATCACCGGCGCCAGCCTGGATTTCAGCGCCAATACGCAGGCGATTGACGCCAAGGGGGAATTTCACGTCAAAGGCGTGTTGGCGAAGCTGAACTGGCAATGGATTGTCGGTGCGGACAGCGACCGCCAGCCTCCCCTGCGCCTAACCGCAACGCTCGATGCCGCCGATCGCAGGCAGCTTGGCATTGAACTCGGCGAGATGGTGTTGGGCGATGTTCCGGTTGAATTGACGGTTGAGCGCGCCGGGCAGGAGGATCAGAACGTCCACATCCGAGCGGACCTAACGTCGGCGGTTTTATCGTTCGGGATGATCGGGTGGGTGAAACCTTCCGGTCGCCGGGCTTTCATGGACTGTGATTTGGAGGGCACTGACACGGATGGCGAGCGCGTGCTGTCCAACTTCCGCGTGACGGGCTCGGATATCGCCATCGAGGGGAAGGTCGGGCTTGACGAAAAAGGCCATGCCAGCAGTTTTGACTTCCCCAGGTTCTCATTGGATTTGGTCAGCCGGCTCAAAGCGAACGGCAAATTGCAAAAGAACGGTGTTTGGAGCCTGAAGCTGGCCGGTAAGACGTATCAGGGCCGCGCGTTCTTTCGCTCGTTATTCGCGGTGGGCGGTAGGAAGGCGAGCAGTGAGGCCAAGGCAAGCGCGGGCTATGATGTGGTTGCCGATATTGGCAATGTGCTGGGCTTTGAAGACGTGTCGATGCGGAATTTGAAGTTCAGCATGTCGAGCCGGCGTGGTGAACTCACAGCCCTCAATGGTCGGGGCAAACTTGATGGTGGCAGCCCGTTGGCGTTCGAGCTGCGCGGCGGTGGTGCCCGTCGTTTGCTGATTGACACCACTGATGCGGGGCGGGCTTTCAAACTTGTGGGTTTCTATCCGAACATGGTTGGCGGCCGGATGCGTCTAGAAGTCGACCTCGATGGCAGCGGGGCGGCGGAGAAAACCGGGACACTATGGGTTGAGAACTTCAAGGTGCTGGGCGATCCCGTCGTCTCGGAAGTCGTCGGCAGTGCTGATGAAAGCGTGCCTGCGATCGCCAGGAAGCGCCGCGTGGTCCGACAGGTTTTCGAGTTTGATACGCTGCGGGCGCCGTTCTCGGTGGGGCACGGTCAGATTGTATTGCACGACGCCGCCGTACACGGCGCGCTGTTAGGTGCGACGCTGCGCGGCAAGGCCGATTTCAGACGCAAGTATGTGGACCTCGGCGGAACCTATGTTCTTCTCCAGGGCCTGAACAATGCTTTCGCACCCATCCCTCTCCTCGGCGAACTTCTCTCAGGGCCGCGCAAGGAAGGTATCTTTGGGACCAACTATGCCATTCGCGGTCCGATGTCGCAGCCACAAGTCTTCGTGCATCCTTTGTCGTCGATTGCGCCAGGCATCTTCCGAGAAATTTTCCAATTGGCGCCGCAGTCGCAAACGGTCTCACCGCGGACGAGTGGTGCCCGGGCGCGGCCCTCAAGTCGCGGCAACAAGAAGGACAGTCAGATCATAGACGGCTGGGGGTCGCAGCTGGGTACGGATTAGTTGCGGTGATTGATATTGCCGGCAAGGCGCCAATTCAGACGGGACGCAGCAAGACGTGGCGCTTTTTACCGAAGGACAGTTTGATAACGCCGTCGTCTCCAACATCGCTGCCTGTCAGCTTGGCCTTGTCATCCTTGACGGACTGGTCGTTTACTTTTAGGGCGCCCCCCTTGATCTGACGGCGGGTCTCGCTGTTTGAACTGGTAAGGCCCGCGCGGACGAAGGCATCGAGGATGCCGAGCCCGGCGGAAAGCTCATTTGCTGGGACCTCAACGGTTGGCAGATCGGTGGCCAGCTTGCCCTTCTCGAATGTGAGACGTGCGGTTTCGGCTGCTTTAGCGGCGGCCTCCTGACCATGAAGCAGGGTCGTCGCGGCGGTGGCGAGAATCTTCTTGGCCTCGTTGATTTCTGCACCGCCCAGGGCCTCGAGCCTAGCGATCTCATCTAGGGGCAGGTTCGTGAACAAACGCATGAAGCGGCCGACGTCGGCATCTTCGGTGTTGCGCCAAAACTGCCAATAGTCATAAGGCGACAGCTGGGCCTCATTCAGCCAGATGGCGCCGTCAGCGGTCTTGCCCATCTTGGCGCCGGATGACGTGGTGAGCAATGGACACGTCAGCCCATAGAGCTGATGGGTTCCCATGCGACGGCCAAGATCAATGCCGGTGACGATGTTGCCCCACTGGTCGGAGCCGCCCATCTGCAGATTGCAATCGAGCCGCCGGGCCAATTCCACATAGTCATAGGCCTGCAGCAGCATGTAGTTGAACTCAATGAATGACAGCTCCTGTTCGCGCTCCAGGCGTAAGCGCACGGAGTCCATCGTTAGCATGCGGTTGACCGAGAAATGCCGACCGGCGTCGCGCAGGAATTCGATGTAGTTGAGCGAGGCCAGCCAGTCGGCATTGTCGATCATGAGCGCGTCAGTTTTGCCGTCTCCGAATTGCAGGAAGCGGCTGAAGACTTGCTTCAAGCTCTCTTTATTGTCTTCGATTTCGGAGATGCTGCGCAGCGCGCGTGTCTCATCCTTGCCCGACGGGTCGCCAACCCGCGTCGTACCACCGCCGAGCAGCACGATGGGTTTGTTGCCGGTGTGCTGCAGCCAGTGCAGCATCATGATAGATATCAGGGAGCCGACGTGCAGAGATGGTGCGGTGCAGTCGTAACCAATGTAGGCGATCAGCCCGTTCTTGCTGGCCAGGTCATCGATACCGTTCTCATCGGAGACCTGATGGATAAAGCCTCGCGACGTCAGGATGTCGAGGAATTCGGACTTTGGGCGCGTGGGCATCGGTTCGCCTTAGTCGTGTCTTGGGGTTGAGATGTTGTTGGGAGCCGGGACAATGCACAGGATCGCCACTGGGAGCAAGGTGCAATGGGGCGCATGATGCGGGCTTTAGGTCTCATGAGTGGGACGTCCATGGATGGGATCGATGTGGCGTTGATCGAAACCGACGGTGAAGATGGTGTGCATCGCGGCTCGGCCAGAACGTTTGCCTATTCCAACGACGTGCGATCAGCATTGGGTGAGGCGGTCAGCGAGGCACGTTCGTTGACGGTCCGTACAGACCGGCCTTCAGCTTTGAAAAGAGCCGAACAGCTGGTGACCGAACGCCATGCGGCGGTGGTTGAAGCCTTTCTGCACGAACAGGGACAGGCGAAGGAGACGATTGATGTCGTGGGTTTTCACGGCCAAACCGTTTTGCACCGGCCGGAGAATGCGCTGACCGTACAACTCGGGGATGGGCCGATGCTGTCCCGGTTGCTGGGCTTGCCGGTGGTGTATGATCTGCGTGCAGCGGACATGGCACACGGCGGGCAAGGCGCGCCATTAGCACCTGTTTATCATCGAGCACTGGTTGCGGCGCTGCCGCAGCGCCCCATTGGCGTCCTCAATATCGGAGGTGTTGCGAACATCACCTGGATTGGCCGGGACGGAGAGTTGGTCGCATTCGATACAGGGCCTGGAGGTGCGTTAATCGATGATTGGGTGTCGCGGTGTACGGCCGGGACAATGAGCTATGACGCCGATGGTGCGTTGGCGGCCTCAGGTACAGTCAACGAAGGTGTCGTGGGCTTTTTTACCGGACACGCTTACTTCAAAGAGCGTCCGCCCAAATCCCTTGATCGCAATACGTTCTTTTGGGACCTCGTGCAGTGGATGAGCCCGCAAGACGGTGCGGCGACGTTGACGGCGATGAGCGCGGAGGCCGTCGCTCTGGGTTTAAAGCAGTTGCCGGAGGTGCCGGGGCGGATCGTGGCTTGCGGTGGTGGCCGCAAGAACCAGACACTGCTTGGCATGATCGCCGCGCGGACGGGGATTGAGGTGGTCAGAGCCGAAGTTGTGGGGCTCGACGGGGACAGTGTCGAAGCGGAGGCCTGGGCTTACATGGCCGTGCGGTCGAGACGAGGGCTGCCCATTACATTCCCGGGAACGACGGGGACGGTTGAGCCGCGCTGCGGTGGCTGTCTTGCCCTGCCAGACGCGGCCTAGTGTGATGCTTCAAACAGGCCCGACCCTGCAGTGCGGTCACTTTGTGCGTCCTGTGCCGAAACCGGTTGTGAGCCGCTATTCTTCATTCTCTTCTGCGTCTTCGGGCTCGTCCTCGGTGGGTTCCTCGGTGGGTTCTTCGGCGACAAGGACTTTCTTCTTCTCGCTGCTCTCGGTTTCCTTGGCGGCCATACGTTCTTCGATGTAGCGGCCGATGTGCTCAGTCAGCTCGTCCATCCTGCCTTCGAAGAAGTGGTTCGCACCGGGCACGATCTCGTGGTCGATCTTGATGCCACGCTGTGTCTTGAGCTTTGCTGTCAGCTCGGCGACCGAGTTCGATGGTACGACACGATCCATGTCGCCGTTGATCATAAGGCCGGATGACGGGCACGGCGCCAGGAACGAAAAATCGTAAAGGTTCGACGGGGGGGCCACGCAAATGAAGCCTTCCGCCTCCGGCCGTCGCATCAGCAGCTGCATGGCAATCCAGGTGCCGAAGGAGACGCCGGCAATCCAACAGCTCTTGGCGTCAGGCTTTACAAGCTGCAGCCAGTCCAATGCACTTGCCGCATCGGCCAGCTCACCTGGACCACCATCCCAATAACCCTGGCTGCGCCCAACGCCTCGGAAGTTGAAGCGCAATACCGAGAATCCGCGCGCGGCAAATGTGTGATAGAGATTGTACACGACCTGGTTGTTCATCGTGCCGCCGAATTGAGGGTGCGGATGCAAAATCAGTGCGATCGGCGAATCTGATGCTGGTTCATGGTGGTAGCGGGCTTCTAGTCGCCCTGCCGGGCCGTTCATGATCAATTCGGGCATTTGAGCTCACTTGTTTGGCAGGCTTGGCACCGGGTTGCGCTGCGGAAGAATGCAGTCGTCTAATACTTGACTTCCCGGCTCGGAATTTACATATTCGGGTCAAGTTTAGAATAGTTCGAAATGAGCGGCGGCTCTTCTGCACTGCGGGATGGCGTTCTTAGCACGAACTCTACGCTCATTTGCAAGTCTGATCGGCGGACGCAGTCGGAAATGAAGTTCTAGACGGCGTCGCGGAGCCCCAAAACAGGCGGTTGGCATGGAGCTCAATACCAAAGGTCGATACGCGGTGATGGCCATGGCCGACATCGCCAAGTTTGGCGGCGATGCTGCCGTACCATTGTCGGCTGTTGCGGAGCGCCAGAACATCTCCTTGGCATACCTGGAACAGATTTTCCTGCGCTTGCGCCGCGCAGGACTGGTGGTTAGCGCGCGTGGTCGCTCGGGTGGCTACAAACTGGGTCGTGCGCCTGAAGATATCAATGTCGCTGAAATCATGCGGGCGGCCGAAGAGCGGACGCGTATGACGCGCTGTATGGACGAGGGCGTCGGCTGCATCGGCGAGGAAAGATGCCTTACGCATCATCTGTGGGCGGCGCTTGGTGCGCACATCGGAGTGTTCCTGTCTGACGTGAGCCTGCGCGACGTCATCGACGGAATTCCCCTTTCGAAACTTCCCGTCAGCAGTGTCGAGCGCACGGGGGAACCGGCCGTATGATGCCTCCTGCCCGCACGTATCTTGACTTCAACGCGACGACGCCGCTGCGCCCGCAGGCGCGGGCGGTTGTGATCGACGCGCTCGACTGCGCCGGCAACCCCTCTTCGGTTCACCTTGAGGGACGCTGGGCGCGGCGCACGTTGGAAGAGGCCCGGCATGACGTCGCCGCGCTCGTCAACGTCCAGCCCAAACAGGTGATCTTCACCAGCGGCGCCACGGAAGCCAATACGACGGTCATCGGTCAGGCGCGTTGGGCCGCCGTTGCCGCCGCTGGGATCGAGCATCCTTCGGTGCTGGAAGCGGCTCGTCGGCATGGCAAAGCGTTCACGCAGCTGGGTGTTGATCGTGATGGCCGGCTGCGTCTCGATGATTTGAAAGCCTGGCTCGCCGCCCCCGTCGACGGAGAGCGGCTGGTGTGTCTGCAGTGGGCAAATAACGAGACCGGCGTTCTGCAGCCGTTGGAAGAAGTCGCCGAGCTTGTTGCCGAGGCCGGGGCAGCGCTTCATGTCGATAGCGTGCAGGCCGCAGGCCGGGTCCATATTGATCTGCGTGACAGCCCTATTTCGTACTTGACGTTGTCGTCTCACAAGATTGGTGGGCCACAAGGTGTTGGTGCCATCGTGCAAGGCCGGGGTGGCGACCTGCGGCCACCGTTGATGGTCGGCGGCGGGCAGGAACACAGCCTGCGTGCCGGCACCGAGAATGTGGCAGGCGTTGCCGGATTCGGCGCCGCCGCATGTGCGGCGCGCGATGACCTTTCCGGGATCGAGCGGTTGCGGGGGCTGCGGGACGAACTTGAAGCCCGCATCGCAGAAGTGACGCCAGCGGCGGTCGTTTTCGGTAGTAATGCGGACCGTCTTGCAAATACGAGTGCGTTTGGTTTGTCGGGCCACCGGGCCGAAACGATGGTGATTGCCTTCGATTTGGCCGGGATCGCTTTGAGCTCAGGTTCGGCGTGCTCCTCCGGAAAGGTGGGCCGCAGTCACGTTCTCGAGGCGATGGGCGTTGAAACGGGACTGGCCAGGTCGGCGTTGCGCGTCAGTCTGGGCTGGTCGAGCACCGAGGACGATGTTGCCCGGTTTTTGGAAGCCTGGGCGAGGGTTACGCAAAGGGATCGAGCGACTGCTGAGGTCGCGTAGCAATTCGCAATTTGAGTTTGGCTGCCCGCTCGCGAGTGCGGACTTGAGCAGCCCGGATCGAAAACAAGGAGAACGGTATGCCGGCGGTTGAGTCGACTATCGAACAGGTCAAGGAAATCGACGTCGATAAGTACAAGTACGGTTTTGAGACCGACATCGAGTCCGTCAAGGCTCCTAGAGGACTCAACGAGGATATCATCCGCTACATTTCGGAGCGGAAGAACGAACCGTCCTGGATGCTTGAATGGCGGCTTGACGCCTATGAGCGTTGGAGAGCGATGCGGGAGCCGACGTGGGCCCGGGTTGAGTATCCGAAGATCGACTTCGAGGATCTCTACTACTATTCCGCGCCGAAAAGCACGGAGGGGCCGAAGAGCATTGATGAAGTCGACCCTGAATTGTTGGCGACATATGAAAAGCTCGGCATTCCGCTGCGGGAGCAGGAAGTTCTGGCAGGAGTGCAGGGTGCCAGGGTGGCGGTCGATGCCGTGTTCGATTCCGTCTCAGTGGTGACGACGTTCAAGGAAGAGCTCGCCAAGGCCGGCGTGATCTTCTGTTCAATTTCGGAAGCGCTGCAGAACCATCCCGAGATCGTGAAGAAATATCTCGGTACAGTCGTGCCGAAATCCGACAATTTCTATGCCGCCCTGAACTCCGCGGTTTTCTCAGACGGCTCGTTTGTCTACATCCCGGAAGGCGTGCGCTGTCCGATGGAGTTGTCGACCTACTTCCGCATCAACGAGCGGGAGACAGGACAGTTCGAGCGGACGCTAATCATTGCGGAAAAGGGATCTTATGTCTCGTATCTCGAAGGGTGCACGGCACCGATGCGGGACGAGAACCAGTTACATGCCGCGGTGGTCGAGCTGATCGCGCTTGACGATGCGGAGATCAAGTACTCGACGGTGCAGAACTGGTATCCCGGTGACAAGGATGGCAAGGGCGGCATCTATAACTTCGTCACGAAGCGTGGCGATTGCCGCGGGCGCAACTCCAAGATCTCGTGGACCCAGGTGGAAACCGGTTCGGCGATCACCTGGAAGTATCCCTCCTGCATTCTTCGCGGCGATAACTCACGTGGAGAGTTCTACTCGATCGCGGTGTCCAATGGTCACCAGCAAATCGATAGTGGCACGAAGATGATTCACCTCGGCAAAAACACGTCGAGCCGGATCGTATCCAAGGGCATTGCCGCGGGCTTTTCCGAGAACACCTATCGCGGGCTCGTTTCCGCGCACCGCAAAGCGACGCACGCGCGCAACTTCACGCAGTGCGACTCGCTACTGATCGGAAACAAATGCGGCGCGCACACGATTCCATATATCGAAGCAAAGACGTCGACTGCGCACTTCGAGCATGAGGCGACAACCTCGAAAATCTCGGATGACAAGCTGTTCTACTGCATGCAGCGGGGTCTCTCTGAAGAAGAGGCGGTGACGCTTATCGTGAATGGATTTGTGCGCGATGTTCTGCAGCAGCTGCCGATGGAATTCATGGCAGAAACGCAGAAGCTCATTGGGATCTCGCTTGAAGGGAGTGTGGGCTAGCGAAGCGCGCTGGCGAGGAGATTGTGTCATGGCTCACAAGGATGAGGCTCAAAGGAACGAGCGCAACGAGCGGATCGTTCGCCGGTTGGAAATTGAGGCGAATGCGTCGGCGGCAACATACATCGCGGAGGTTGAGGCTTTTGCGCGCGAAACCCGTTTGAAGCGGATGACGGACCTTCTCGAAGAACTGATGGAGTGGATGGAAGAAGAAGGCGATTTGGATCGGTTGCAGGCTCAGGGTGTCGAACTCGATGAAGAAGAAGGCCTTGTGAGGCTTGTGCAAGGCGCACGCAACATGACGCTGCGCGCGCGCGATGACATGAGCATCACAGTCGACGGCAAGGTCATGTATCCGAACCACGATTGTCCCGTCCTTGACGATGAGTTCTACGGCGACGTTATGGCCTGCGTTTACCGCTGGGCCCGCCTCGATGAAAACAATGGGCGGCGGCGGAAATTCGAATGAGCGAAGGTGCAACCGAATACTGGTTCAAGCCAAAGCGGCATGGCTATGGAGCGATGCCAACGCATTGGAAAGGGTGGTTGGTAACCAGCGCTTTCGCGGTGCTGCTGCCGCTCGTCTCGGTGCCGTGGCTGTTGTCCCTGACAGACGAGACGCGGCTCGTCGGCATGATTGCCTGGGCCGTGGCGGTGTTGGCAGCGGTTTATTGGTTCACATCTTTTGCCAAGCGCAAAACGGATGGTGATTGGGTGCTGCGCTGGAATGGCAAAACCTACCAGGAATTGCTGGAAGAGAAGGCGCTTGAAGAGAAAGCCAAGAATGATCCTGCAAAGGGTCGATCGTAACAAGAACGCATATGTATGGCCGGAGTTGAGACATGCTTGAGATTAAGAACCTGCACGTAAAGATCGCGGAAGAGGACAAGCCGATCCTTAGAGGCATCGATTTGACGATCGCCAAGGGCGAGGTCCACGCGATCATGGGGCCAAACGGCTCCGGTAAGTCGACGCTCGCCTATATTCTGGCGGGGCGCGAAGACTATGAGGTCACGGAAGGCGACATCCTGTGGAATGGCGAATCCCTCCTGGAGATGGAACCTGACGAGCGCGCCGCGGCTGGTGTGTTTCTTGCCTTTCAGTATCCCATGGAGATCCCCGGCGTGGCGGGCCTAACCTTCCTGCGCACGGCCCTCAACGCATTGCGCCGCAAGCGTGGTCAGGAAGAGCTGACGACACCGGAATTCATGAAGCTGGTGAAAGAAAAGAGCGCGGCACTCAACATCGACATCGAGATGCTGAAGCGGCCTGTCAACGTGGGCTTCTCAGGTGGTGAGAAGAAGCGCTCCGAGATCCTGCAAATGGCGATGCTAGAGCCGACGTTGTGTGTGCTCGATGAGACGGACTCAGGGCTTGATATCGATGCGCTGCGTATCGTCTCGGAGGGCGTGAACGCATTGCGGTCCCCGGAACGTGCAATGCTGGTGATCACGCACTACCAGCGGCTCTTGAACCATATTGTTCCCGACAAGGTTCATGTTTTGGCGCATGGCAAGATTCAACGCTCGGGCGGAAAAGAACTCGCGCTTGAATTGGAAGAGTCGGGATACGCCGAGTACGGCGAGAAGGCGGCCTAGAACTTCGGCTGGCGGATTGCCCGCCGCTGCGAAAGAGTTTGGAACGTATGCGCGCAGGAGGCGCAAACATGAGCGTGGCTGTTATGAAAACAAAGGCCGAATTGTCGTTTGCGGAGAACTTTGGTCGCGTGCAGGAAAAGCTGCCAGGGAGCCCGGCGGTGAAGCAGGCGCGGCAGTTGGCAGCGGAGAAATTCGCGAAGCTTGGTCTGCCGCATCGGCGAATCGAAGAGTGGAAATACACCGATCTTCGCGCCTCGGTGAAAGATGCGCTGCCGGTTCGCGTGGGTGATGAAACGAAGCTGACAATCGCTGACGTGATCGTGGCACTTGGACCACTTGCGAAACTTGACGCGCATCGGATGGTGCTGGTCAACGGCGTGTACCGTAAAGAGCTGTCGTCGCCGGACCGGCTCGCTGGCCTCGAGCTTGAAGATCTGGCGGGTGTTCTGTCACGAGGAACTGAGGCTTCCGCCGAGCTGACCGGTCTGACCGCGAGGGATGATGATGCCGTATTGGCGCTGAATACCGCCTATATGACGGACGGCGCTGTGGCCCGCGTGGAGACGGGAGCGCAACTTGAGAAACCGCTGCTGATCGCACATGTGCGCGCCGGAAGTGAGCCAGGTTTCGTCGCCCAGCGTAACGTTATCGATATCGGCCCGAAGGCCTCGGCTCAGATTATCGAAGCGTTTGTCAGTCTGCCGGGTGCAGCCGGCGAGGGCCAGTCAAATGCGGCCACGCAGATCACCGTCGGTAATGAAGCCAAAGTCCTGCATGTGAAGTGCGCGGCCGATACCGGCGAAGGCATTACGCACCTGAGCAATTGGATGATCCGGCTCGGGCGGGAGACAGAGTATTCGGGCTTCCAGCTGACACAGGGTGTCGGTTTGGCGCGCAATCAGATTTTCGCGGCCTTTGACGGCGAAGACACTAAATTCGACCTGTCCGGAGTATTTCTGGCGCGCGGCCGCGAACATATCGATACGACGCTGGTCGTCGATCATGCGGTGCCATCTTGCGAAAGCCGCGAACTGTTCAAGGGCGTGCTTGATGACCAGTCACGAGGCGTGTTCCAGGGTAAGATCATTGTTCAACAGATCGCCCAGAAAACCGATGGTAAGCAGATGTCGCAGGGCCTGCTATTATCGCCCGAGGCAGAATTTGATTCCAAACCGGAGCTCGAAATCTTCGCGGACGATGTGGCTTGCGGCCACGGGGCGACTTGCACCGAACTCGACAAGGACCTGATGTTCTACTTTAAAAGTCGGGGTATTCCGGAAGATATCGCGCGTGGTCTGTTGATTGAATCGTTCATTGGCGAAGCGGTAGAAAAGGTTGAAGACGAGGCTATCGCGGGAGCTATCATGGAGTTCGCGCGGGCCTGGCTTGCAAGGAAATGACGGCACCGGACCGGATCTGAGGCAGGTCCGGACTTGGAACGCCGAACCCTCGGGTGTGTTGTTCGAGGGATTGAGAGGATGAGATGACACTGGATCTGGAAGTTGGGGTCGGCGAGGCGCGTGAACGGAGTCAGAGTGGTTACGACGTCGATCACATCCGCACGGATTTTCCGATCCTCTTCCGGGAGGTCTACGGCAAGCCGCTTGTTTACCTCGATAATGGGGCCAGTGCGCAGAAGCCGCGGGCGGTCCTGGAGGCAATGGATCACGCTTACCGGTTCGAATACGCGAATGTGCATCGCGGTTTGCACTATTTGTCCAATACCGCAACGGCAAACTACGAGGAGGCGCGGGAGACGGTGCGCCGCTTCCTTAATGCCGGCTCGACGGACGAGATTATCTTCACCCGCAACGCCACCATGGCGATCAATCTCGTGGCGCAATCATGCGGCGGTCTGTTGATAGACGAGCAAGACGAAATCATTTTGTCGATCATGGAGCACCACTCCAATATTGTTCCGTGGAACTATCACCGGGAACGTAAGGGGGCGGTGCTGAAATGGTCGCCGGTCGCGGACAACGGCGAGTTTCTTCTCGAGGAGTTCGAGGCTCTCATAACGCCGCGCACGAAGATGGTCGCGATCACGCATATGTCGAATGTCCTGGGGACTGTCGTTCCCATAAAGGAAGTAATCGCCATTGCTCATTCACACGGTATTCCGGTGCTCGTGGATGGCAGTCAGGCGGCGGTTCACATGCCTGTCGACGTCCGAGACCTTGACGCGGACTTCTATGTCTTCACCGGGCACAAGACGTATGGACCGTCCGGGATCGGTGTCCTTTATGCAAAGAAGGAGCACTTGGAGCGAATGCCGCCCTACGAGGGGGGCGGTGAAATGATCGACACGGTCACCGTCGACAAGGTGACGTACGCTGATCCACCGCATCGCTTCGAAGCAGGCACGCCGCCGATCGTGGAGGCCATCGGACTTGGTGCGGCACTCAATTACATGATGCAGGTGGGCCGTGATAATATCGCGCGCTATGAGGCCGAGCTTGGCCGATACGCGCAAGAGCGCCTGCAGGCTATTGAAGGATTGACCATACACGGCGATGCACCCGGTAAGGGGGCGATTGTCTCGTTTACTGTCGACGGATTGCATCCTCACGACGTGGCGACGATCATCGACCGCTCGGGGATCGCCGTCCGGGCGGGCCACCATTGCGCCCAACCACTGATGGATCGCCTTGGAGTCACCGCGACATGCCGTGCTTCCTTCGCAATGTACAATACGCGGGCGGAAGTTGATGCGCTTGCTGACGGGCTGGTTCATGCCAGGGAGTTTTTCGCGTGATGGAGAGTAAAGACGCAGACACGGCCGGGGAGGTTAAGCTTCACGACAATGTCGAGGCTCCCAACTCCGCGGATACTGGTGGCAATAGCACAACGTCTCCCAGTGATTCGGCTCCGCCGAGCGTGACCGACGGAGGCACTCCCGTGCCGGGCAGCAGCCTGTCCGCGGAAGAACTCGACCAGTTGACCGCCGACATTATCGCCGCGCTCAAGACCGTCTACGACCCTGAAATTCCATGTGATATTTATGAGCTCGGATTGATCTACAAGATTGACGTCGGCGATGAACGCGATGTCGATGTCGATATGACCTTGACGGCGCCGGGCTGCCCGGTGGCAGGCGAGATGCCAGGTTGGGTCGAGAATGCGGTTGCTTCTGTCCCGGGGGTTAGCGGCGTGAAGGTGAATCTGGTATTTGATCCCCCGTGGGATATGAGCCGGATGTCCGATGAGGCGCGCTTGGCGATCGGGATGTTCTAGCCGGCGCACTCTGGGAGAGGCTGATGGCGGAGACACGCACGGCGCTTGTGACGGGCGGGAATAGGGGAATAGGGCTGGAGATCGCCCGGCAACTTGCAAGACAGGGCATTCTTACCGCGATCGGCTCAAGGGATATCACAAAAGGGGAAGAGGCGGCTGCGCAACTGATCGCTGAAGGATTGGAGCCGGCCGTTGTGGAGCTTGATGTAACAAGCGCCGATAGCGTACTCGATGCCGTCGACAAAACACGACATCTGTTCGGCCGCATCGACATTCTCGTCAACAATGCGGGTATTCTGCTCGAGCGTAGCCGGGACGGTACCGCGGGCAATGTGGTCCAAGTGCCCATCGATAAGGTCTTTGAGTGCTTTGACGTCAATACCGTTGGTCCACTCAGACTCATTCAGGCGGTTTTGCCGGGAATGCTGGATGAGGGCTACGGCAGGATCGTCAATCTGTCGTCCGGGCTTGGGCAACTGAGTGAAATGAGCGGTGGTCATACGGCATATCGATTGTCGAAGGCGGCCCTTAATGCACTGACGCGAACCACGGCCGCCGATATCGGGCAGGGCAACATCAAGGTGAACACGATGTGCCCCGGTTGGGTGCAGACCGATATGGGTGGGGAGGATGCCACGCGCAGTGTTTCCGAGGGCGCAGAGACAGCCGTATGGCTTGCGACCTTGGCGGAGGATGGCCCTACTGGAGGGTTTTTCCGCGACAAGAAACAGATCGCCTGGTGATGGTGAGCGTACGCTCTGAGTTCAGGGTTGAGAGTTCATAGAGCAGGAGATTGGTGATGGGGCATGCTGTCAGAGTCTTTGCCGGCCCTCTCATCGCCCTGCGTGCTTTTGAGCGAATTTCGCGACATGCGCGGGTCTATGCCCTGACTCCTGACGCGCCGGTCTTCGTGGTGCCTTTTACTGAGGACCTTGAGGATGATGTGCAGCAGTTGCACGGCACCGGCGATTGGCTTCAGACGGGACCGCGCCTCTCAACCGGCACGATGGCTTTCGCGGATCGCGCATCGCAGGGCGCCAGCCTTGGTTATCTCGAAACAGAGTATTTCGGCGGGATTGGAGAACAAAGCGCCGTGCTTTGGCAGAACGGTGTTTTGACCTTGGGCCCACTTAGCATGTCGAATGACAGCAGCGGTGCTGTTGGGCGGCGGCCGCGTTCGCTATGGCCAGTGAATGCCGTACTACGCGGGCTTGGAGTGCGGAGCGCTGGCCATGATGATGAGTTCGATGCCTTGGGCCTTGGCGCGTACCGGTCGCTGGCTGCGATTGCTGAACGGGCGCAGCTAATCGGCCGGCAGGACTAATCAGAGTCCGCGGACCAGATTGCCAACCATCAAGACCAGATAAGCTGTCATCGCCAGCCAGAATTCCTGATGAGGAACGTAACGAGGCATGGGCACGAAACCCATTTTCGTGACCAGGGCGAGGGCTGCCAGCACCAGCGAGATCAGGAATATGACAATGGTCGGTGGATTAAGACGCATGACCCCTCCTCGCCCGTGTGCTCACGGATGTCCAAGCCCGGCGTGTGTATCCGAGGCAACCTTTGCTGTCCAGGGCCGGGGAGCGCCATCGCTCCCGGTTTTGCGGTGGGGTTTGTCGCATCAGGACGTGCAGTGCGCGCAGCTCACAACTGCCTTAGAGCTCGTGAGCCCTTTCGAACAAGCTGGCAAGCGGAGCCAGTTCGTCGTTGCCATCGATCAAGAGATGCATGACCCGGCCGCCTGTATCCTCCACAGGTCGCAACGTCACCATCACAGGGTTATCATTAGACCCGGGAGCGAGGGTGCCAGGCGGTATTGTCCTGACCGATACAACCTCGAGTGCCCGCTTAACACCCGCTGTCGTCAATGTAATTCGATCGCCGATGCGCACCTGATTGTCGGTGCCCCATGACGCCAAGGTCGCGCGCGTGTCGCTGGCATCTCCAAGCCAGTATTCTTCACCGGCCGCAACGGGCTGAACAGCGTTAGTCGCATCGGACCTGGAAACCATGTTGCTCGTATCGTGATCTTCGAAGGCCACTCCGAACTGGGCTCTCAGCAGTCCGTCTCCCGTCAGGAACAGCGAGCCCCCGGCTGCGAGCGCAATACTAGCTGCGAAGAATAAACGAGACAGGTTCATCGGCGTTTGGGTGCGTTTCGTGCTGGCCATTCTTTTTTTCCTTGAGCGGACTGGGATGACGCAACGGCTGTGTACAATATATGGCCCATCATTACGAAATCCCAAGGTTACGCGATCACCGTGTTGAAAACCCCCGACGTCGCGATAGGACGAGTTTCTGGGAAAACCGCCGGAAAAGCGCGAGATTAAAGGCGTAGAGCATGGCGAACATGACCGCCATGACGGATAAAGCCGTCCAGCCGCCCGTAAAACGCAGTGCACTGGATAAGGCGACCTGGGTGGACTTATGCGTCGTGTTCTGGCTGACGGCGGATGGCTGGCCGTCCAGGTAGGTGGTTTCCGCGGCATTGGCACCCATCGACAGGACGCCGGCCACTTCAGGCAGCTGTCGGGGTACTTCACCGTCGAGTACGAGCACGGCTATCAAGGCAAACACGCCAAGACCTACGAGCACATCGAATGTGAACCGCCGTAAGTCGCCTAAGATGCCGGCCTTCATGATACTGCCTCCCGCAAGAATGACGCGCCCGCCTGCTCGAATCGAGCGATATGCAACGAGAACGCGCTGGTGTGGCAAGGCTTGGTCCGGATTGTGGCCGGGCTAGGTCATTCTTGATCACGGACACGCGAGATGGTGGAAGTGTTGCGCTTTGGGCGCATTTGTCGTCCGCCTTGTTGCCTGGGGGGCAGGCTGGCGCTAGTTTGCGCTCAACGCGTGCTCCCACAGTTATCGGCCACGCTGTTTTCAGAAAAACCCCACTATAGAAAGGCATGAACGATGGGCTTTCTTGCCGACAGCCTCGCCCGAATCCAGCCGTCCGCCACGATCGCCGTCTCGACTAAGGCGCGCGCGCTGAAAGCGGAGGGCCGGGACATCATCTCGCTGTCCGCGGGGGAGCCGGATTTTGATACGCCAGAGCACATCAAAGCCGCGGCCAAACGGGCGATGGACGAAGGGAAGTCGAAATACACCGATGTGGACGGCATTCCGGAGCTGAAAGACGCCATTATTGCGAAGTTCAAGCGCCACAATAATCTGGAGTACACGCGCAATCAGATTTCCGTCGGGACCGGCGGCAAGCAGGTGCTCTACAATGCGCTTCTGGCGACCCTGAATCCTGGTGATGAGGTGATCATCCCGACGCCATGCTGGGTTTCTTATGCCGATATCGTGCTGCTTGGTGGCGGGAAGCCGGTGTTTGTGCCGACCAAGATGGAGGATGGTTTCCGCCTGCAGCCTGATGCGCTGGAAGCGGCGATCACACCGCGGACCAAGTGGTTCTTGTTTAATTCGCCTTCCAACCCCTCCGGAGCGGCCTACTCCGAGAGCGATCTCAAGAAGCTGACTGACGTGCTCGTTCGGCACGAGAATGTGCATGTTCTCGCGGACGACATCTATGAGCACCTCATTTATGACGACAACGTCTTCTGCACGCCCGCCGAGGTCGAACCGGGGCTGTACGACCGGACGTTGACGCTCAACGGGTTGTCGAAAGCCTACTGCATGACGGGCTGGCGATTGGGCTTCGCGGGTGGTCCTGAAAAACTGATCGGAGCGATGCGAAAGCTGCAGTCGCAGTCAACTTCAAACCCCTGCTCGATTACGCAGTGGGCGGCCGTCGAAGCGCTCAATGGTCCGCAGGACTTCATCGCGGCCAATAACAAGGTGTTCGTCGAGCGACGAGACCTTGTGGTGTCCATGCTCAATCAGGCTAGCGGCCTTGAGTGCCCGAAGCCCGAGGGCGCGTTCTACGTCTATCCTTCCTGTGCCGCTGCGATCGGCAAGACCAGCGCGGGTGGACGCAAGATCGAATCCGATGAGGATTTCGTCACTGCGCTTCTGGAAGAAGAAGGGGTTGCATGCGTGCACGGTGCCGCATTCGCGTCATCGCCGGCGTTCCGGATCTCGTATGCGACGTCGACCGAAGCACTGAAGGATGCCTGTGAACGCATCCAGAGGTTCTGCGGTAGTTTGTCGTAAGCCTGGGTCCGAGACCTCGCTGCTCTTTCATTGCGTGCCGTCCTGACGAAACAGATGTACGCCAGGACGGCTTGGAGACTCGATTTGTTGCCTTCACAGTCCGGCCATCGTGCGTGCGCGTACCTGACCGGAAGGAACTTACTGATGGCACTTTCTCGGCCGACCTTTTTCATTTGGGCGCTGTCCACGATCCTTGCTGTGCTTGTCGTGGCGTTGAAGTACTTTTCCGTTGAGGTTCCCGTGCTCACACCAATCGTTAGCGGGCATCTGTTTGAAGCGCTGCTTGTGAGCTTCGTGCTTTTGTGGGCAGGGACAGTTTTCCGCGGCGTATAAGCCGACCAGTTGCCCGGCGCCACATCAGAGTTTTGCCTTTAGATATGACGTCGGGAAGGAGAGGCCGGAGCTAGCGGGGGCTCCGGCTTCTTTATATCATCTCGAAGTAGGCTTTAGGCGAGTTCGGCCAGCAGACACTTTAGGATACCGAAATCATAGCGGCCCTCGAGCGCCGTATGGGCGGGACCGAGATTGCCCGATTCCAAGGTTTCGCATGTTTCGAAGGCGGCGTGGACGGCGTCGATGTCGGCCGGTTCCAGGGCGAGAACGTCTCCAGTCGTGAGCAGACCGGCTTCTATGGCCTCGGCGAAGTGTCCGTAAACGGTGGCGACCTGAAGCTCGCGCGTTTGCGCGATGACCTCAGCGTCATGTCCTTCGAGGTGTAAGGATAGGGTCGCGTTCACCGATGCGGACAACTGATTGCAAAGTAGCGGGTGACGGGGAACGCCAGAGATCACCATGAGAAGATCATCGCCGTAGCGGGCGATCTTGCGCACGCCGAGGCCCGTGATGTCGGTGAGCGCGGTTTTGTCTGCGGGACGCTTTTCGGCCAATTCGGCGAGTGTGCGGTCATGGCAGATCACATACGGGGGAACGTTGGCCTGAGCCGCAAGCCGGGCGCGCAACTGGCGGAGCTCTTCATACAAAGCGGCGTTTTCCGGGGTGACGGGCGTCGTCTTGGCTTTTTCGCCGCGTTTGGATTTGCGGGTGGCCTTTGCTTTCTTGACCTCACGCATTCGGAACGTGGTTTCGCCGCGCAGCAGCGGCCGCGCGGTGTCGCTTAGCGATAGCGTGCCGTAACCTTCCGTGTCGCCGACAAGAAGGCCAGCGGCGACGAGCTGCTGGAACAGGGCGCGCCACGCCATCTGATCGAGTTCGCTGCCGAGGCCGAAAACGGCCAGCCTGTCATGTCCGTTGCGCACGGCTCTTTCGTTCTCGCGCCCTGTCAGGATGTCCACCAGGTAACCGACGCCATATCGCTGGCCAGTCCGGTAGACGGCGGAGAGGGCCTTCTGGGCGACGACCGTGCCATCGATGGTAGTCGGTGGTTCCAGACAGTTGTCGCAGTTGCCGCAAGGAGCCGGGAGCGTTTCTCCGAAGTAGGCCAGCAGTTTCTGGCGCCGGCACTCGACCATCTCGGCCAAGCCGATGAGGGCGTCCAGTTTTTGACGCTGGACGCGACAGTAAGCTTCGGAGCCTTCGCTTGCTTCAATCCATTGGCGTTGCTGAATGATGTCCTGCAGACCATAGGCCATCCAGGCATCGGCGGGTTCGCCATCGCGGCCGGCGCGGCCCGTTTCCTGGTAATAGGCTTCGATGGACTTGGGCAGGTTGAGGTGAGCAACGAAGCGAACATCGGGCTTATCGATGCCCATGCCGAAGGCGATGGTGGCAACGATGATAAGGCCATCCTCGGCCAGGAAGCGACTTTGGGTTTGGCTGCGTTGTTCCGCGGGAAGTCCAGCGTGATAGGGCAGGGCGGTGCGGCCCTTGCGTGTCAGCCAAGCCGCCGTCTCCTCAACGGAGCGGCGCGACAGGCAGTAAACAATGCCTGCGCTTTCAGTATGCTCCGCCTCGATAAAGCGCCAAAGCCGTTCGCGCGCAGATGTCCCGCTCAGCTCGGCGATACGGTAGCGGATGTTGGGGCGATCGAAACTTGCGGTATAGGCGGAGGCGTTCTCAAGGTTGAGTTCGCGAATGATCTCCTGTCGCGTGCGTTCATCGGCGGTAGCGGTGAGTGCCACGCGCGGGACCGCCGGGAACAACTCGGAGAGGATCTGCAGTTGACGGTACTCGGGGCGAAAGTCATGCCCCCATTGGGACACGCAGTGGGCCTCATCAATCGCAAACAGCGAAATCTCGCACGCGGATAACAAATCGAGCATCCGCTCCTGAACGAGACGTTCCGGGGCGACGTAGAGAAGGTCCAATTCGCCGGATCGCAGCCGATTGGCAACTTCGAGTTGTTCGGGATAGCTGAGGCTGGAGTTGAGAAATGCCGCCTTCAGCCCGAGCTGGGTCAGCGCATCGACCTGATCCTGCATCAAAGCGATCAATGGGGAGACGACGATGCCCGTACCTTCGCGGAGCAGCGCCGGGATTTGGTAGCAAAGCGATTTGCCGCCACCTGTGGGCATCAACGCGAGGCAGTCCTGGCCCGCCAGCAGTGTGCTGATGATGCTCGTCTGATGCGAGCGGAATTCCTTGTAGCCGAACACGGTCTGCAGGACCTGTTGGGCGTCCTCGATCAATGGTGCGCTATTCGATGTTGGTCGAGGTGCTGTGGCGTTGGCCATGAGGTCTCGCGGTTTCAGCAGGTGGGCAACGCGACTCGGACCTGATCCTTGCGGCAGAAGGCGGCGCGCTCAAGGGTTCAAAGGCGCATTCGTGGGGAGAAGGGGCCGGCAGGCAACATCGAGACGGGACCAAGGGCGGTACAGGAGCGGGCCGCTCGGTTTCGCGGACCACGTGGGGATGCCGCAGCGAGCATGAGCGCTTCAACAGGGCCTGGTAGAACGCGACCGCGGAGAGCTTCCAGCACGCCCCGCCGCCGGGTTGAATGACCCGACTCGGGGCGTATCTTACGGCTTTGCGAGTTTACAAAAAGCATTCAGACGGCGTTCATAACGGCATCTGTAGATTAGGATCGATAGGTGATGCCTTTTTGCATTCCTGATCCGAAGCTTTTCGAGATTCGCCGAAGTTAGGTCTCAAGTGGCGCGAAGCTGGTAAAGTGGGGAATCAGAGAGGCTTGCGAAGCAAGAAGAATTCTGGGGGGCTCAGCAGATTGGTGGTTGTTTTGCGCAACAATCAGTCGTGAGCCGAGGAAGGAGAAGGATCGGTGCTCCCGATACGTACAGCTCTTATCGCCGCTGCCGCCATTGCGGCTCAGTTCGGCTTCGTTGCCGCCGCGCAGGCCCAATCGACGTGCAAATGGTACGCCGCGACCGCGCTCAAGCAGCAGCAGGAAAATGAACGTTTGAAGTGTGGGTTCTCTGGCAACGCATGGCATGCCGACCTGGGACGTCATCTGCGGTGGTGCAAGGGTGTATCGCCGGACGAATGGAAGTCGGCAGCGCAAGAACGAGAACAAAAGCTTCGTGCCTGCGCCAGGGGTTAAGTCCACCGGCTTCATGGCTTGAATTAAAGCGCTGGTTCTTTTCTGCCTCCTTGAGGGCCAGCCTTCTTTAGACCCGTGTCTCAACAATTCTGTGGGACGCGGGTTTTCTTTGTGGTTGCCTGGCGGGCTGTGGTGCCCTTGCGGCATGGCAAGGTTGCAAGCGTTTACCCACCGTTAACCGTTCTCACGCATGTGTGAGCGCAATCTGATTTGATCCCAGCGGCTTTCGCAAGCAACCTGCATGCAGTGATTTGGGGCATGGGGGATCATGCAGAAATTCGTTTGTTTGATCGTGTTGGTCATGTTGGCCATTCCCGCGATGGCGTCTTCGCCACAAGCGAGCGTTCATGCTCAACCGAGCCTGGCGTTCTTTGAGGCTGCATTGGACGACAAGCGGGGATTGGCCAAAGCGGATCGTGAGTACCACTGTGTGTGTGCTCGGTCCGGACTGTGTTCTGGCCAGCAGCCCATTGGTCTGTCCCAGACTCGCGGCTTCCTGGAGGAGCTGTTGCCCTCTTCGGTGCTGAGACCACAGTTGGGTTCATCGGCGCCAAAGTCGCACATTGTCGAACTCGATCCGCCTCCCCCCCGAACACACCTTTGCTGACTTTCAAAACTTCAAAGCTCTCTCTTGCGGTTCGCGTCTTGACCATGCCGTCGTGCACGGGACGCTGCCGTCAGCAAAGGACACGAAATCATGTCGTTGAAATCGTTGACGCCGACGGGGGTGCAAAGCGCCGCCAGCGGCACAGTCGAGCGCTGGTCACAGGATGCCTATGTTGCGCTCTTGCTCAGAATTGGTCTGGGTTCGGTGTTCGTTATCGGTGGTTGGAGCAAGCTCTCGCAGCTGCTGGACCCGGCACGCTCCGAGGCCATTGTCGCGCTCTATACTGGCCCTAAGGGCTACATCAATACCTTCTTCCTGGAATACCTGTTTGGGCCGAGTTCGTGGTTGTCGCCCTGGGGATTCCTGACGACGCTCTCAACCTTTGAGTTCATATCGGGTGTCGCGCTTTTGGCTGGCTTCCTGGTTCGGCCACTGGCGCTTCTTTACGGGTTCTTGTTGTGGACCTTCGTGTTTTCACTGCCGGTGGTTCTCACACCGGGTGTGGCCGTCGCGGAGAAGACGTACCTTGCGCCTGCCCTGCTCGTGCAGATCCGCGACATCACACTGTCCGGTCTGATGTTCATTCTCTTCAACCTGGGTTCGGGGGCCTATAGCCTGGATGCCAGATTGATGGGGTCGGCGGCAAAGCAGTCAACGGCGAATTGGGAGCACCTGGGTCTTCTGTTGCGCCTATCGTTGGCGGCGACGCTTCTCGTCGGCGGTTTCTTCGCGGGGATGGCGAACATCAAGACGTTCGGCATGCCGGCACTGCTGATGATCGCCGCCGGGGTGGCGATGCTGGTAGACCACCGTGCAGCGAGGGTTGCCGGCGGCGTACTGGTCGCGATGATGCTGATTTACATCCTCGGCAAGATCAGCTTTGAGAAATCCCTGATCGCCAACCTCAATGCGGTAAAGCGTGAGTTCGCATTTGTGGCGGCGGGGCTGGTCCTGGCCATTCGCGGCGGTGGGCAGCTTTACACGGTGCCGTCGTTCATCGAGCGGGCGCGCCAAGCGCTCGAGGACGGCCGGCGTCAACTGAGCTCACATCCCCTGCGCCTGCGCGTGACGCTTCCCGCCATGATCCTCCTGCTGGCGCCGGCGGTGTTTATGCTCGCCATCGCAGTCGCTCCGGAGGCTCGCGCCCAGGGGTTCTTTGATGGAAGGCTGCAAAAGGAACTCGTATCGATCCGCACCAAGGAGCGGGCCGGAACGATCATTGTCAGCTTTGCCGACCGGCGGCTTTACAAACTTCTCGGTCGGGGGCGCGCGATCTCCTATCCGATCGGTATTCCCAAAGCGATCGACAGGTGGGACGGGACATTACGGGTGACCCAGAAGCGCAAGAATCCGGCATGGCGGCCAACGCCCTCAATGATGAGGCGCAATCCGCGGCTGCCGAGCTACGTGCCGGGCGGCCATCCGCAAAATCCGCTAGGCGTTCGTGCGCTCTACCTGGGCCACACGTTCTACCGCATCCACGGTACGGACGCTCCGTGGACGATCGGAGAAGCCGCGTCCAGCGGTTGCGTGCGAATGTATAATGATCACGCGATTGATCTCTACAACCGGACCAAGGTCGGCGCCAAGGTCATCGTCACCTGGAAGCGCTTTCGTACGCGACCGGTTTACGCGTCGCTTTAGGTTCTCGAGTTGAGTACGAATAGGAAAGGGCCGCTCCGAGGAGCGGCCCTTGCGTATTGGTCTGGGTGGTGGTGAGCGGGGCTTACATCATGCCCATGCCGCCCATACCGCCCATGCCGCCCATGTCAGGGGCGCCGCCGCCGGCACCTTCCTTCTTCGGCGCTTCGGCAACCGCTGCTTCGGTGGTGATGAGCAGGGCCGCGATCGAGGCAGCGTCCTGCAGGGCGGTACGGACCACCTTGGCAGGATCGATGATGCCCTTTTTGACCATGTCGACATACTTGTCGTTTTGGGCGTCATAGCCGTCGTTGATGTCCTTGGTCTCGAGGACCTTGCCAACCACGATCGAGCCTTCGACGCCGGCGTTCTCGGCGATCTGACGGATCGGAGACTGCAGGGCGCGGCGGACGATCTGGATGCCGGCTTGCTGGTCGGCGTTGTCGCCTTTAACGTCGAGCTGCTGGGCCGCCTTGATGAGGATGACACCGCCGCCAGGGACGATACCTTCTTCAACGGCTGCGCGAGTTGCGTTGAGCGCGTCGTCGACGCGGTCCTTGCGCTCCTTCACCTCGATTTCGGTGGCTCCACCGACGCGGATGACGGCAACGCCACCGGCCAATTTCGCGAGGCGCTCCTGCAGTTTTTCACGGTCGTAGTCGGAGGTGGTTTCCTCGATCTGCGCCTTGATCTGCGAGGTGCGGGCGTCGATGTCCTTCTTGTCGCCTGCGCCGTCGACGATGGTCGTGTCTTCCTTGGTGATGCTGACGCGCTTGGCCCGGCCCAGCATGTCAATCGAGACGTTTTCCAGCTTGATGCCGAGGTCTTCGGAAATCGTCTGACCGGCGGTGAGAACGGCGATGTCTTCCAACATCGATTTGCGGCGGTCACCGAAGCCTGGAGCTTTCACCGCGGCAACCTTGAGGCCGCCACGCAGCTTGTTGACCACCAGCGTGGCCAGCGCTTCGCCTTCGATGTCTTCCGCGATGATGAGGAGCGGTTTGCCCGTCTGGACGACGGCTTCAAGAACCGGCAGCAGCGGCTGCAGGCTGGAGAGCTTCTTCTCGTGGATCAGAATGTATGGGTCCTCGAGTTCGGCAACCATCTTGTCGGCGTTGGTGATGAAGTAAGGCGACAGGTAGCCGCGATCAAACTGCATCCCTTCAACGACGTCGAGTTCGGTTTCGAGGGACTTTGCTTCCTCGACCGTGATGACGCCTTCGTTGCCGACCTTCTGCATGGCTTCGGAGATCATCTCACCGATTTCGGCTTCACCGTTGGCGGAGATCGTGCCGATCTGGGAAATCTCGTTGGTGTCTTTCACCTTCTTGGAGGAGTCGCCGATGAATTTAACGACCTGGGTGACAGCCTTGTCGACGCCGCGCTTGAGGTCCATCGGGTTCATGCCGGCGGCAACCGACTTCATGCCTTCGCGAACGATGGACTGGGCAAGAACAGTCGCCGTCGTGGTGCCGTCGCCGGCGACGTCATTGGTCTTCGAAGCGACTTCGCGGACCATCTGGGCGCCCATGTTCTCGAACTTATCTTCAAGTTCGATTTCCTTGGCGACGGTCACGCCATCCTTGGTCGTGCGCGGTGCGCCAAACGACTTTTCGATGACAACGTTACGGCCCTTCGGTCCGAGGGTGACCTTGACGGCGTTGGCAAGTGTGTCGACGCCGCGCAGCATGCGCTCGCGTGCGTCAGTGGAGAAACGGACGTCTTTTGCAGACATAGGTACTGTCTCCTAGAGTCAGTAAATGAGGTGATGGGGGACGTTGATTGCGGGCGGGTGACCTAGCGGACTAACCCTCAAGGACGCCCATGATGTCGGTTTCTTTCATGATCAACAGGTCTTCGCCGTCAATCTTGACTTCAGTGCCGGACCATTTGCCGAACAGCACACGGTCGCCTGATTTGACGTCGAGTGCGACGAGCTCGTTGTCGTCGCCGCGGGCGCCGGGGCCGACTGCGATCACTTCACCCTGTTGCGGCTTTTCGGCCGCCGTATCAGGGATGATGATGCCGCCGGCGGTCTTGGTTTCGCTGTCGACGCGCTTGACGACGACACGGTCGTGGAGTGGACGGAATTTCATGACAAGTCAGCTCCGTTAGGATGTCTTGGTCGGAAACTGGCGGGAGTTCAGCGCGAGGCTTGACGTGGCGGCCGGTGATGACCACTTCACGATCACCCTCTTGTGATCCCGGTTTCGCTGTTAGCACTCGTGCTGGGGGAGTGCCAGCAACGTCGGACGGTAGATAGGCGGCCGGATTCCCGCCGTCAAGACGCGATCTCACGCAAAATCACATTTTTGCTGGTGCCAACGGCGGTTTGGGGCGGTTTAGGCCTGTCTGATCGTCCGCTGGGGCCCTTTTTTCGGGCGTTCGGGTTAGTTTCGGCAGAAATCTGGCGGAAACCAAATAGTGCATGCTCCGGCGTTGAAGATGTGTGTCGGATTAACCAATTTCTCCGCGCACGGCAGTTGACCAATGGCTGCCCAACAAAGGGGAATGATCATGGAAAGCACCAACGTTGATGTCCTTTTTTCGCCGGTGAGTTTGGGCGCAATAAGCCTGAAAAACCGGATCGTCATGGCTCCGCTGACGCGCTCGCGGGCCAGCAGCCTTGGCGTCCCGGCCGAGATTGCCGCTGAGTACTACGCTCAAAGAGCTGGTGCGGGCCTTATTATTACCGAGGCGACGCAGATTTCATTTGAAGGGATGGGCTATCCCCGCACGCCCGGAATTCACACATCTGAGCAATTGGATGGTTGGCGTCCAATCGTCGAAGCGGTGCATCAGCATGGCAGCAAGATTGTCAGTCAACTTTGGCATGTTGGGCGCATTGCGGCTGCCATTAATAGAGGTAAGAGCGCCGATGTGGTTGCGCCAAGCGCCTTGCAGGCGCCGGGGCAGATGTACACCGACGCCAGAGGTATGATTGAGCATGATGTCCCGAGGGGGCTGGAGGAAGCAGACTTTGCCCGCATCGTGGGTGACTACGCCAAGGCCGCGCGCAATGCGATTGATGTCGGCTTCGATGGCGTCGAATTGCACTCCGCCAATGGGTATCTCCTGCACCAGTTCCTTTCGTCGAATGTGAATCGGCGATCGGATGCCTATGGCGGTTCCGTCGAGAACCGCGTGCGTATGCCTCTTGAAGTCCTCGATGCGCTTGTCGCCGAAATCGGTGCGAATCGTGTGGGGCTGCGTATCAGTCCCGGACATACATTCAACGGGATCGAGGAGAGCGATATGGAGGCGCTCTACACGCACTACCTCAAGGAGATCGATCAGCGTGGGCTTGCTTATCTTCACGTGATGCGACCATTCGCAAACACGATGGAGAGCGATGTCATAGCGCTTGCGAAATCGGTTTACTCGGGGAAGGTGATCGCCGCTGGCGGCTATGACGGGGAATCTGCCGCCATGGAAGTTCAAAGTGGCCGGGCCGATGCAGTGGCATTCGGGCAGCTGTATATCGCTAATCCGGACTTGGCGGAGCGGTTCCGTAAGGGCGCGCGCCTGAATAAGGCCAACCCGGATACGTTTTATACACCTGGAACCGCCGGATACACGGACTACCCTGCGATTACCAGCTAGACAACGACTTGAGCAGGGGCGGCTAGCGCGAGCTGAACAGGTGTCCAGTCAGGTGGCGGCCCTTGCTTGAGGTTATGTACAGCGCGAGCGCGGCGACATCTGGCTCACCGATCAGCGCTGCTTCTTGCGGGTCAAGTGCATTGGCCGGACCGACCGCATTGATGCGGATGCCCTTTTCGGCCCAATGCTGTGCTTCGCTACGGACCATGGTGGCGAGCGTCGCACGGACGACTTCAAGGACCATCAGTTCGGCTGCGGTTTGCGGCGCGTGTGCGGAAATCACATGCAGAATGGAACCTTGGGTCAGCGTCAGCTGCATGCGGTTCGCGACAACTCGGGCGGCCAGAGTCGGAGCCAGGAGTTTTTCGGAAACCAGTGCTTCCAGTTCCGCCTCGGATGCGCGTCCGGCGAGGTCGGCAGGGTGGATTTCGACAAGGTTAATGACGGCTTCGAGGCCGCCATATGCCTTTTGCGCGGGCCCCTGAGCGAAGGAGACCGCGGTGTCTGCTTCATCGATGTCGTCGGTCGAAAAGAGCTGCACGTCGCTGGCGCACTGCGCCAAAATCGTGGCGATCTCGTCGATCTCGGCGGATGTTTCGGCCGCCCGAATGACGAGACGGGTCGAACGTTCCGCAAAGGCGCGGGCGATATCCACGCCGCAGCGACTGGTCAGCCCAGAGAGCAAGACGCGGGACTGGGTGAGTTCAGGATACACTGCTGCGGACCTGAGCTCTTCTACAATGCTCAACAACATCGGGCTTGCCTCCATGCTTACTCCGGACGAAATAGGACTGCCCGGACGCGACCATACCACGCCGATTCGGCTAACGAGAGTTAAATGAGACTGCGATTCGGGACGGTCAGCGGCTGCGAAATGGCGGTAATGGGGCAACCCCCAGTAAGTTGCACCTTGAATGCGTGACTTCTCGGCGACTTCAGCCACAGGATGATTGTCACGCAACGTTTTGGTAACACAAATGAATTGAGCCCTGCCGCTGGTGCTCATCAAACGGTTTGGAATCGTCGTGACCCAGGACCCTCATCCCAATGACCTAGCCTCCTACTGGATGCCTTTCACGGCAAACCGGGCTTTTGCCCAGCGCCCCCGCATGATCGTTGGCGCTCAAGGGCTGTATTATTTTTCCGCTGACGGGCGGAAGGTGTTGGATGCAACCTCGGGGCTGTACTGCGTTAACGCGGGGCACTGTAACCGACACATCGTTGAAGCGATTAAACGGGCGGCCGAGACACTCGACTACGCGCCCGCTTTCCAATTCGCCCACCCTCAGTCCTTTGAACTGGCTTCGCGCCTGTCGATGTTGGCACCAGGCGACCTCGACCATGTGTTTTTCGCGAATTCCGGCAGCGAGGCCGTCGACACGGCAATGAAGATCGCGCTGGCGTATCACCGCGCTCGGGGGCAGGGAACGCGGACGCGGTTCATTGGCCGTGAACGGGGTTATCACGGCGTTGGTTTTGGCGGCATGGCGGTGGGCGGCATACCGGGCAACCGTAAGGCTTTCGGGCAGCAGCTGCCCGGTGTCGATCACCTTCGGGCGACATATGATCGAGGGCAACAGGCCTTCTCCCTTGGAGAGCCGGAATGGGGTGCCGAGCTGGCCGACGAACTGGAGCGCCTCGTGGCCTTGCATGACGCCACCAATATCGCTGCGGTGATCGTCGAGCCCGTGGCCGGATCCACGGGATGCCTGCCGCCTCCGAAGGGCTATCTGGAAAAGCTCTGCGGCATCGCCCGCAAGCATGGGATCCTGGTGATCTTTGATGAAGTCATCACTGCCTTCGGACGCCTCGGCCACGCCTTCGCAGCGGAGCGTTATGGGCTGGTTCCCGACCTCATCACGTTTGCCAAGGGGTTGACCAACGGCTCGGTCCCGATGTCGGGCGTGCTTGTCACCGGGGCCATTCATGGTGCGCTGATGGAGGGGCCAGAACACCTGCCGGAATTCTATCATGGCTATACCTACTCCGCGCATCCATTGGCGACGGCGGCCGCCATGGCCACGCTGGATGTCTATCGTGACGGCGCCCTCTTCGATCGCGCAAAACAAATGGAGCGCGACTTTGGAGAGATCTTCCTGGCGTTGCGGGATGCTCCGCATGTCGCCGATATTCGTCCGATTGGCATGATATGCGGGATTGATCTCGTTGCTGCTGATGAGGGCATCGGCAAGCGCGGTTTTGAGGCGATGAAGAAAGCCTTTCACGAGCAGGATCTGTATGTCCGAGTTGCGGCCGATACGCTGGTTGTGGCGCCGCCACTGATCAGCACGCTGGACGACCTTCGTGAGATTGCCTCAAGACTACAGCTAATGCTCAAAGACTTGGTATGACTGCCGAATTTTTGATGCGTAGCTGCAACACCTGTTGCTTGGCTTTACCTGGCCTCGGTGGAAAAGCTGGTGACATCTTTCGAGCAAGCGTTGCTTCACGATGCGGGCATGCGGATCCTGATCCCAAAGTGATTCCTTTTTGAATCGTCTTTCGGGCACGGGGTGACATCAATGCTTGGGGCAGAGGCGGCAAATCCGCCAAATCAAATCAGCGGTCGTTCAGGCAATGACGCTGGGTCGTTAGCATCTCATCAGGCAGTGCCGAGGGCGGTTCCGTTGCCGATGCGGCTAACTGGTGAAGCCATAACGATCCTGGCGATGGCGCTTGCCACGCTGGCGCTTGGAACGGCGCTCTACCTTCATCTTGGTTTCGCCCCTTGGGCGGCGATAGCGACCGCGCTTGCCGCTTACATCAGCATGTTGGGCGTTCATGCGATGATGCCTCGGCACCTTTTGACCCAGTATGAAGATATCGGCGTTCGCGAAGCTGCGCCGTCTACGATGAGCTTTGGAAGCAAGCCAGCCAAGTCGCCAACGCTGCCGACGCGCGGCCCGCAATCCGGACAAAGAAAACAGACAACACCTCAGATAAAGCTGCCGCCGCAGCCGCAGCCGCCGCCGGGTCCGAAACTGCCGCCGCGGCCAGCCGCGTTCCAGGGTCCACAGGGTCCACAGGGTCCACAGGGTCGTCGGGAGGCCATGCTGCCGCAGGGACCGGGTCCGCTCCCCGATGGTAAAGCGCGCGCGGATGCAAATCGCTTAGCGGATAAGGAGCCGATGCCGGCTCAACCCAAGCCGCCTACGTTGCAGCATGCACCGCCTGGCAATGCGCCTGCTGCCGCTGCGGCCGGACCGACGAAATCAGCGGAACCAGCAAAGGCTCAGCCGAAGCTGCCGGAGCCCGGCACGCCTGCCAAGGTTACGCCATCTCTGCCCCTCGCAAAAGTGGCGCCGGCGCCGCGCGAAGCAGATGTTGAAATGATACACGGATTGATCAAGAAGCTGGCTGATGAGGTCAACGCGGCCCATGCGAGCCCGCCAAAAAGCGATAAGGCCGCGGCGGAAATCTCCGAACGCGCCATCACGAATTCCGTCGATGCACTCAAGACGGCTGCCGGAAGCATGCGGGCTTTGGATGAGGCGGCCGCGGAGCGGACTGCTGCTGAGAGTAGCAAGCCGATCGACGAGCGGGCCACCGAGTCGGGGCGTCCAGCAGCGGTCAACGCGAGGCTCTCGGCCTTGGCGGAAGCGCTGGCCGTTGGGCGGGTTGAAGTTTTGCTCGATCCAATCGTCGATTTCAGCGTGCAACGGCCCCGGCACTTCGAGGTCTATGTTCGGTTGCGCGATGAAGCCGGCAAGGTGCTTGACACCGAAGAGGCAAAAGATGAGTTGGCGGGCACTGGCATGCTGCCACGGCTTGATGGAGCCCGGTTGTCGAGTGCCTCGCAGATCGCGATGCATTTTTCTGGCCGTGCCGGCGTTCTCTTCTCTACCGTGAGCGGCGAAGCGCTAAGCGCCAATAAGTTCCTCGACGGGATCGCTCAATCCTACCGTGAGCGCCAAAACTTGGCCGGCCAGCTGATTATGACTTTCAGTCAGGCCGATGTGCGCGGGTTCGGTGCGCGGGAGTGGCGATCGCTGGCGGACTTCGCGAGCCTCGGGTTCCGTTATTGTATCGGCGAGGTCACCGATCTCGATATGGATTTCGAGGCGCTCAAGGCCCGGGGATTCGAGTTCGTGAAACTCGACGCGGACGTATTCCTGAAGGGCTTGCCTGCAGGAAATGACGTCTTCATACCGGCTGCGGACGTCTGCAAGCATGTCGCGGGATTAGGGCTGAGCGTGATTGTCGGTCGTATGACCGACGAGCAGGCGGCTGCCAAAATCTTCGGCTTTGGGGTGCTGTACGGACAAGGCACGCTGTTTGGAAGCGCCAAGACCGTGAAGCGGGAAGTGCTCGGGGGCAAGGGGCACGCGGCCGCGTGAGGCGGTTCAGTGTGTGACTTGCCTTCGGCTCGGAAGCCACGATAGAACTACCTGGAAATCCCACCAAGCATGGCCGTCTCACTCGGAGGCGGCCATGATGTTGTTGGGGGTTTATGTGCGGCCCTGCAGCAAGTCGGACAAACCATGCCCAACTCCATCCCCGTAATTCAGTCAATCGCACCTCTGGCAGCCGAAACCGATGCGTGGCTGGTCGATATCTGGGGCGTCATGCATAACGGGGTGCGGCCGTTCCCCGAGGCCGGAGAGGCCTGCGCCAGGTTCCGGGAAAACGGCGGCCGGGTTCTGCTGTTATCGAATTCGCCGCGGCCCGCCTCAGGGGTACAGACGCAGCTCGACCAGATCGGTGTGCGCCAAGATGCGTATGACACCATCTTATCGTCGGGTGACGCGACGCGTGAACTCATAAGGGCTTACAGCGGCTCAGGCGTCTATCATCTTGGACCCGACCGGGATTTGCCGATCTTCGCAGGTATCGATGTTGCGAGGGTTGGAGCCGCGGCGGAGGAAGGGGCGCGGGCAATCATATGTACCGGACTGTTTGACGACACTCGTGAGACCCCAGCCGACTACATGGAAATGATGAAGGGTTTTGTTGCCCTTGAGCTGCCGATGATCTGTGCCAATCCGGACATCAGGGTTGAGCGGGGTGGTCAGGTGATCTTCTGCGCCGGGGCGCTTGCTGAGGCTTATGCGGAGCTGGGCGGTGACGTCTCGCTTGCGGGCAAGCCATTCAGGCCGATTTATGAGATGGCGTTCGAGCGGTTATCGGAACTGCGCGGCAAAGACGTGGCGCGTTCCCGCATGCTCGCCATTGGTGATGGTGTGAAGACGGATATCGCTGGGGCTATTGGTGTCGGAGTTCGGGCGGTTTACGTCGCAAGCCGCGTTCATATGGGTGATGAGGAAGCGTTGGAGCCGGCGGTTCTGGATGCCATGTTCCCCGAAAAGAATGCGCGACCGGTCGCGGCCATGGCTGAGCTGGCTTGGTAGCTTGACCGTTCGTATTGTCTTTTTTGGCGGCGCGGATATCAATCGTAATCATTGCGCTGTTCAGGGCATGCCTTGGGTTAACGGATTCTGGGTGTTGTCTATTTCATCGAGACTATTTTTAGCGCGTATAGGGTTTTGAGTAATGTTTGCTATCTTCAAGGCCGTTGCGATAACGGTTGCGGTTGTCGGTGTTCTGCCGGCCAGTTTTTTTGCTGCTAAAGCGATTGCCCAGGCGACGAGCCTGCAGGATGTCACGGAGCAGGTCGCACCTCTTCCAGAAGCGCGGATCTTTGTGGCGCGGGAGATCATCACCATGGATTCGGCGCGTCCGCGAGCTCAGGCCGTCGCCGTCGTCGGGAAGCGCATCGCAGGGGTCGGCTCACGCGCAGAACTTGAAGCGCTTGCCGGCAATCAGCGCTATGTCATCGACAAGACGTTCGAAGATAAGGTGCTCATCGCAGGCTTTGTTGAGCAGCACGTGCATCCCGTTCTGACTTCGCTGATGGTGGTTGCGAATGTTATTGCAATTGAGGACTGGGAAACGACCGGCGGCTCTTCACCGGCGGTGCGCGATCCGGTCGGCTACAGCTCGCGCCTAGAAGATGCGCTCGCACAACACACAAACAAAGACGATGTCTTCTTGACCTGGGGGTATCACCACTACTTCCATGGAGAGATGTCACGTGCGCTCCTCGACAAACTGGCTCCGGACTTCCCCGTCATTGTCTGGCATCGCTCTATGCACGAAGTGTTCCTGAATACCAAGCTGATGGAACGGTTCGGCGTTGATGAAGCCTTCAAAGAGACATTCACCCCAAGTCAGGCCACTCAAGCCGACTTCGAGAACGGTCACTTCTACGAACAGGGGATGTTCAAGGCACTGGAGAAAATAGCTCCGGCCCTGGCGAATCCGGAGCGAATGCGCAAGGGCTTGGAATTCAGCGAGGCGTATTATCTGCGCCAGGGCATTACCATTGCCGCCGAACCTGGCGGTTTTCTCTCCAAGCCGCTGCAGGACGCTATCAACGCGGTCTACAGTGACGATGCAACGCCCTTCAACCACTATTTCATTCCGGACGGAAAATCGTTTGCGGAGCTGTATCTCGACAAGGGTGCGGCAACCATGATTGGGGAGACCCGAAAGACGCTGGATTGGGGTTCGGGACGCACTCGCTTTTTGCCACAGCAGGTGAAGCTATTTACGGATGGCGCAATTTACAGCCAGCTAATGCAAATGCGGGATGGCTATACGGATGGCCACAAGGGTGCGTGGATCATGGATCCCGGCGCCTTTTCAGGAGCGTTCCAAGCCTATTGGGATGCGGGTTATCAAATTCACATCCACAACAATGGCGATGCCGGGATGGATGTGCTGCTCGACAATCTCGAGCGCGCTCAGCGGCGCAAGCCTCGTTACGATCACCGCACGACGATTGTTCATTTCGGGTTCGCGGCTCCAGAGCAAATTGAGCGCGCCGCGCGGCTCGGCGCACTGGTCAGCGCCAATCCGTATTATGTCACCGCGCTGGCGGGGCGTTATGCGGAGGTTGGTATCGGCCCGCAGCGTTCTGCGCGAATGGTACCACTTGCAGATGCGAAGAATGCCGGTATGTCGTTGTCCCTGCACTCAGACATGCCAATGGCGCCCGCAAAACCACTGCAGTTGGTGTGGTCAGCGGTCAATCGCGTTACTGCCGAGGGCAAGGTAAGCGGGCCGGATCAGAGGATTGATCTGGAGACCGCACTCAAAGGCGTGACAATTGATGCAGCGTTTTCAATAAGACTGGAAAACGAGGTCGGTTCGATCGTGCCAGGAAAGCTTGCAAACTTCACCGTTTTGGAAGCAAGTCCGTTTGATGTGGAACCGGCTTCGTTGAAGGACATCAAGGTTTGGGGAACGGTACTGGAAGGGCGAGTGCAAAAGGCTCCGTTGGCTCCGGAAAAGCAGGCTGCCATGCCGCCGACGGATGAGAGCGGGACTTTGAAGGTGCAAAGGCCCCAAGGCAATACACGGACGAGGCGGTTCAATTGGAGGCTTGCCTATTCAAGGCTGGTGCGTGAGCTCGATCCGGGTCATCCACCAGCGGGCCTGCTGTCCGCAATGAGCGTGCAAGAGACCGCCAGACGGACGCCGTAAGCGGCGTGCTGGCGGTCTCGGTAGGCTGTAATATGCGATCAATGAAACGGACGGTGTGGCTGTGGCAACTGCTGCTGCGTGTTCGACAGCGGCAGGGCCGCAATCAGATTGTCAGCGTCATCGTTGGTGACGTCCTCGGCTCCGGCCGTCGCGATGAGTTCCGCACTGACCAAGCCAGAACTCACTGAGACGATCCCATCGAGAAGTAGTCGCGCTTCACCGGCGTGAGGTGTGGACATCTCGACCACTGCGCCACGCTGCCCATCGAGGGTCGCCACCTGCGAAAATATACCGGCGTACTCGCCGTCGCGCAGTGTGTGCTCCTCGATGTTCAGGCCTTCAATGGCCGGCTGGAGGAGAACGTTCTGGTCGGGCTTGATGATTGCATAAAGGCTCATGATCCAGTTCCTTTCATTTCTTCGGCTTCGTTGGAGCTGCTCGTGGGATGGCTCGCGCAAGGCCGCTTTCGATCTTTGTCTGTCAGGTTTGTGCGAGGCCGCCGTCGACAGCGAACTCAGAGCCGTTGACGTAGGCGCTGTCGGGTGAAGCAAGGAACGCAATCACAGAGGCGATTTCCTTGGGTTGCCCCAACCTGGCCAGAGGCGTGTTGGAGACAACGTTGTTGGCGAAGGCTTCAATCGCTTCGTTTTCCATTCCCAACTTACCCACCAGCGGCGTTTCGGTGAGACCCGGAGCAACCGCGTTGACCCGGATCCCGCGCGGGCCGAGTTCGGCGGCCAGCGAGCGGGCAAAGGACCGCAGCGCCGCCTTGGTCGCCGCGTAGACCGTTGCGCCAGGCATGCCCATTTCGTTGACAACCGAGGTGGTGAAGACGATCGAGGCGTCGTCATTGAGGTGTGGGAGCGCCTTTTGCACCGTGAAGTAGGCGCCCTTTACATTGATGCCAAAGAGCCTGTCGAAGTGATCGTGGTCGACGGCTTCAATTGGAGAGAAGGCCGCGATGCCGGCGTTGACCAAGAGGCTATCGATTTTTCCGTGCGTCGCGCGGATGGTATCGAAGGCGCGCTCGAGATCTTTGTCGTCGGAAACGTCGGCCTGGACGGCAGTGACCTGTGGTCCGAGTGCCGTGACGGCTTGGTCGAGTGTCTGGCGGTTGCGGCCGACAATGACAACTTTGGCGCCGTTCTCAACCAGGGTTTGGGCCGTAGCCAAGCCGATACCGGAATTGCCGCCGGTCACCACGGCTACTTTACCTTGTAATTTGTTGCTCATGATCATCTCCACTTGAGGGTCTCTTGGGGGTGTTCCCCGTGTTGTTGGTGACCATGAAATGGCACAAGAGAGATGATTATTGAAATTGATTGTTTAGATGATAATAATCATTCTCATGAATTTGGCAGGATTTGATCTCAATTTGCTGTTGGTCTTCGACGCGATCATGAGGGAGCGGCACGTAACACGGGCCGGCAACCGTATCGGCATGTCGCAACCGGCGATGAGCAATGCGCTCAACCGTTTACGCCATCATCTCCAGGACGAACTGTTTGTCAGGGCAGCGGATGGAATGCGGCCGACGCCAAGGGCTGTAGAACTCGCCGGCCCCGTTCGTGAGGCGCTCGAAACGCTCGAAATCACGCTCGATACGGCGCAGTTCGATGCCTCCACCGCGCAGCGGTCGTTCTCTATTGGCTGTAACGACTACGCCGTCGCGACGCTGATGCCCGCGCTAATGCGACGGCTGGAGCGCGATGCACCTGGTGTGACGTTGCGGCTGGTGCCTTCAGCGGGCCGAACGCTTGAAATGCTTGATGCTCAGGATATTGACTTCGGCATGAGCGCGTTCTCGGAGATTCCGGAGCGTTTCGGTTCGATTGCGCTGGTCGAAGACTGTTATGTCTTGATGATGCGTAAGGGGCACCCCTTGACGCGCGGGAAGCTGACGCTTGAACGGTATGCCCGTGCACGTCACTTGCTGGTCTCGCCAAGGGGTGATGCCGTCGGGTTCGTGGATCGGGCGCTTGCCAATCATGGGCTGACACGGCAGATCGCAATCACCATCAACAACTTCACGGTTGCTCCGGTTCTGCTTGCTGGTAGCGATCTCGTCATGATCGGGCCCAAGCGGATCGCCGAGACCTATGCTCCGCTGTATGAGCTGGTTACCCGTCCAGCGCCTTTCTCAGGCCCGCGGGAATTCGCATCGGCGGTACTCGTCTGGCACAGGCGTTTTGGCAATCACCCGGCTCATACCTGGTTTCGAGAATTGTTATCAGAGGTCGCTACCGAGCCGGCATAGTCGGCATGGAGGTCAGCGGACCTTCGTAAGGATGTGTTTGGTGTGTGTGTGCAGTCATGAAAGCCGGCCAAGCAGCATCATGAATTGTTGCAGGGTCTTCACATCCGCTTTGGAGTAGATGTTCGATAGGTGACGTTTCATGGTGTCGCGGGAAATGCCCAGGGACATTGCCGCACCGGTTGCATTGGAAGACTGCGCGAGTGTCTCAACAACGCGGGCCTCCGCCGGTGTGAGTGAAAACATGCTGGTGATGACCGCAATGTCCGGCTTTGGCTCCCAATGATAATAGGTGATGTGCAAAGTCCGCAGTTGCCAATTGTGTTCTTCTTGTCCCGTGCCCAGGACTCTGACTGCGGTCGCGGACTTGTCGCCTTCTCGGATCACCAGTGGTTTCGAGGACGGATGGCCGTCACGAACGAGACGTCGGAGCGCTTCGGTGTCGGCTCCCCGGGCATGGTGGCCGATCGCTAGCTCACCATTCTTGATCTTGAGAGTGTTGCTTTCGGCCAGGATTTGACGCGCGGATTGGTCCGCGTGGACGACACGTGCGCTGCGGGAAAGCTGCATAAATCCGTCCAGGCGAGCCGAGTGACGCTCGAACTGGCAATCCTGCAATTGGTCAAATCTGCGTGCCAAGTTGATCTGCCTTATCTCCAGAGCTTTTGACAGGTGGCGACTAAGAATCTGCTGTGCGTGTCGTTCCTGGCTGTCAAAGTCGGATTGGGACCGACGGCGAAAGATGCTGATGAAGCTGAACGCGACCGGATCTCGCTTCAATGTGGTCAGCAGACCTTTGTCGATGCCCTGCGGTTTTAGGATTGCGAGAACGCTCGGATCCTTGTCGAAGTCTCGTTGAGACAGAAAGCTGTCAATCGATACCGGCGCGTTTATCGGCGCCTTCAGTAAGGCGGCGATACCCGGATTGTCCGTTGGGGTGCGATATTCCTCAAAGTGCAGATCACGAGCCGCCACATCGAAGTCGTGGGTCGACACGAGTGGAACCTCCGCTCCTTCCGTGGTTGCCCCATAATCCAGTGCTACGACCGCATCGTTGAACAGGTGCCCCCAGGCTTTCGTCACCTCCGGCCAACAGGCCTCATCGGCCGAGGCTTCGTAGATCAACCCCACGAGTCTATGAAACTGGTCAGATTTCACGCAAGATCCTGAAATAGTAACGTTCTCAAGTAACTGGGAATTCGTTCCTGTGGTCCTTGCGCGAGAATTCAGTGTCTGGGAGACGTGTACTTCTTTTAGTGTGTTTAGACCAACCATCTTCGATCAAACAGTCGGAACTTTGGTTGTACAACTATTCGCGACCTGATGGAGCTTCTTGGGGGAGCAATCAGGCCGCTGCTTTGGGAGCAGAGCTTCAGATTAAATGTCGACTTTCATTTACTTTGCCTACGGTTCCAACATGCTCGCCGAACGGCTCGTCGCGAGGTGTTCGAGCGCGCGGCTTCTGGAAATTGTTGTTGCTGCCGGGCATGCGGTAGATTTTTCAAAACGTGGCGCGGATGGCTCGGGAAAGGCTGCTTTGGTGGGCCGGCCGGGTTGGGTGACTTACGGAGTCCTATTCGAGATTGCGTTGGCCGAGCGTGATGTGCTCGATCGTCACGAAGGTCCGGGGTATCAACGTGTTGACGATTTCAGAGTATGGACGCTCACAGGCTCGCAGGAGGTCGTGGCCTCAACCTATATCGCGCGCGCCAGCGAGCCGGACCTGCTGCCCTATGATTGGTACCTGCAACTCGTAGTGGCTGGTTGCGAGCAGGGCCGGTTTCCGGGGACCTACACGAATGGTTTGCGGAGCCGACCCTTCACGACAGACCCTGATCCAGCGAGACGATCGGCACGCGAGGCGCGCTCCATTTTGGCGCGTTGCGGGCCGGCGTCGGGGCTTGAGGGGGCCAGGAAGCGGGGCTAGGGCGCCGCCACAGGCGTGAAGATGGACACGGGGACTTTGATCAGGCTGTTGCCGACGTCCGTCACGGCTGAAACGACACCGGATTTCTGCTTGTTGGGATTGTTGTTCGCCAGACCGTTTCCAATCGCCGCTATCACCGGCGCGGAACGTGCAAACTTGTTGTGATGGGATTGATCGCCGGTGTCCTGAACGTTGGTTAGGTCAACGACACGAAGATTATAGCGGCGGGCACCTTCGAGCACGCGCACGTCCCTGGCGGCCACCATTCCGACGCGCTCGACACCGCCATTGAGAGCGGTGGACAACGCCAGCGCCTTATCATCATTGGATACCAGAATGGTCATCGGTGGGTGCAGCGGGCCGATCGTTTGAAGCTGCGTGTGGAACACGTTCACGTCGATATCGGGCGACGCCAGAATGACGTCATTGAGCTTGCCGTAGAATTTGCGATGTCCCTTCATCGCGGCCTGGCGGAGGGTTTCAACGGCAAGCCAGGCGCCCATGCTGTGCGCGAGAACATCGATTTGTTTGACGTCCGGAATAGCGGAGATTTCCAGGATCATTTTTTCGAAGTAGTCGCGTGAATACGTCGACGACTCGCGATCGGCGATGTACATCGCTCCCTCGCCGCGAGAAGGCCAGGCAAACAGAATTGGTGTCCCCTTAAAGCCAGAATCATGGGTGATCTGCGCCATCCAGTAAACGGCTTCCTGGTAGAGCATGTTGTAGCCGTGCACGAAGATCAAAACCTTGCCCGCCTCGGGCCCTGATCTTGCCCTGCGACGGACATCGGCAATGAACTGATTGCGTGACAGCAGTTGGCGATCCGTCGTCATGAAATTGCGCGTGGGATCGGGCGGCACCTGGTCGGGCCATTCGATTTCGCCAGGTATGTGGTGTGTGGGGATTGAAACCGTGTGGGTTGCATAATTGAGATGCTTGGCGCGTCCCGCGTATTCTGCGAATGGGTTGCTTGGATCGCCAACCGCGCGGGTGGTCGCTACGAGCATATCGACCTTGTCGGTAAATCTCGGCGTGTGCGCAACCGGATCCAGGACATCGGCAGGCGGCCTGGCAGCGCACCCTGACAGGGTGAGCGCGACCAGCAGTCCGGCGATGCAGAGTCGGGCGCGGTTAAAAAGCAAGGTTTACGTCCAAACTAAAAACAAAAGGGTCCTACGACCGTCAAAACCTTTAGGGAATTCCATTTCGAAAGTGTCAATAACACGGCCAGCCTTGGGTAAGTGTGGCCAAAGCGCATAACAGCGGGCACAACTTACGCCTGGGATGGGGCGCTGGCTGGACAAGTCCAGTACCTTGGGGACTGCGTTCTGAGTCTTGCTTAAATTTTGAACGGTGGCTTATGTCGGAAAACATCATATGGCTGAATAAATCGCAGCCGTCGGCTGACGCCGCTCAGGGCCGAGACCCGAACGTCGCGCTGGTCGAGAGCGCGTTTCAGTTCGTACTCGTGCACCCGTTCACGGATGCGGACGCCGATGACGTGAAAGTCGGTATGTCGCGCGAGGACGCTCTGTTACTGCGGGACACCATTGGCGTCGCCTTGAAGGTCGCGGCACGAGGCCCCGCGCAGTTTGAAGCCGCGGCAAGCAAGGACATGGCGTATTTCGAGCATTGGCTCCGGCACTACGAGAAGCAAATTCGGCGCTTTCTCGAAGCCGGCGAGGAAGCTCCGATCGACTGGGGATAACTTTCGGATAGAACCGCACTAACCGCTGGTATTCTGCAGTTCCTGACGCATTTTCTCAGCAAGTTGCATCGTCGCGGCCTCATCGAGGGGCGTGGGTGGTTCTGGCAGTGGGTGATCGCCCCAACGGCTGTCTTCGACCGTGATACCCTGCCATATGACGGACCGGCTGTAGCGCGGGATGGCGTGAACATGGACCTGGGTCCACACGTTGCCGAGCTGTTCGTAGTTAAAGCGATCTGGGTTGAACAGGGTGTCGAGGAAACGCTCGTACGTCCCGAGACAGAGGTGCAGGTCGGCCCACTCCTCTTGGGTCAGCCGGGCCAGTGAACCATCGCACTGGCGACGAAGCGTCAGTTGGACGCGACCAAGATAGCTCTGGTTGGGAAAGAGGCTCCAAGTCCAACTCGGTGTTTCGAGAAGGACGAGCTGTTCGTCAATCATGCTTCTTTTTTCCGTTTATAGCGTCAGTACAATCTTGCCGATATGGGTGCCTTCTTCCATGCGGGCGTGGGCTTTGCCGGCTTCGTGCATCGGGTAGGTTGAATCCATGACCACCTTGACGCGACCATCCACCAGCATCGGCAGGACATACTCCTCGAGGCCGCGGGCGATACGGCCTTTTACTTCGGTGGGGCGTATGCGCAAGGTCGACCCGGTAATGGTCAGTCGCTTCAGCATCACCCTCAGAAAATCGACTTCGGCTTTGGAGCCCTTTTGATAGGCAATGTTGACCATTCTGCCGTCATCGCCAAGGCAGGCTATGTTCTTGGCGATGTAGTCACCACCGACCATGTCGAGGATGACATTGATGCCCGCCTTGCCGGCGGCGGCTTTGGCTTTCTCGACGAAGTCTTCAGTTCGGTAATTGACTGCAACATCGGCTCCCAATTCTCGGCAGGCCTGGCACTTTTCATCGGAACCAGCAGTGGTCAAGACGTGGGCACCAAAGGCCTTGGCGAGCTGGATGGCGGTGACGCCGATACCGGACGTGCCGCCATGGACCATGAACCATTCGCCGGCTGTGAGGTGGGCGCGCTCGAAGACGTTGTGCCAGACGGTGAAGAACGTTTCGGCAAAGCCGCCGGCCTGATCCATGGGAAGGCTGTCGGGCACAGCCAGGCAGCAGGCCTCTTCGGCCAGGCAGAATTCTGCATAGCCGCCGCCGTTGACCAGGGCCATGACCTTGTCGCCGGGCTTGAAGCGCGTGGCGCCGGGGGCGGTTGCGGCAACGACTCCGGCCACTTCAAGCCCTGGGATTTCAGAGTGGCCTTTCGGGGCCGGATATAGTCCCTGACGTTGCATGATGTCCGGGCGATTGATGCCGGCCGCCATGACCTTGATGAGGACCTGCTCTTGGGCGGGGGCGGGCGTCGGCAGGGTGACCGGTTTCAGTACTTCCGGGCCGCCTTTTCCATCGATTGAGATTGCGGCCATGGTTGCGGGCAGGTCGGCCATATCAGGGTCCTTCTTTGTCTGGCGGTCCATGTTGACCCAAGGCATGCCAGCGGGCGGGCGCGGTGGCAACTCGTTAGTCGTCGGCACGCAGCAGTTCGGTTGTGAAGCTGCACCCATCCATCAGCGGGCTGGCGCCAAAGTGGACGGGCGTGGCAATCTGATGAAGTGGTGAGCAGGAGAAGCGTTATGGATTGGGATGAGGCTGTTCAGAAGTCAAAGACCGGTGTCGTCGTCGGAGAGGATCTTTCAGCGCTCGGGCTGGCCGAGCTGGAGGCGCGTATCGCGGCACTTCGCGCGGAGATCGAGCGGGTCGAAGGCGAGATTTCGCGCAAGCAGGCGCAGCAGGAAGCCGCGGCGCAGCTTTTCAAGGGATGAGTCTGCAAACTGTGCGGCTAACAACTTTGAGCTTTGTTGCTGCGCACGACGTCATTGTTGTCGCGACACGAACGGGACGCGGCAGGATTTGCCGCCAATGCAGATTAAGCCTTCCTTAGGCTGGCGAGAGTTAGGGTTAAAGCTTCCTGTGATCTGGAGCTCAGGTGGTTCTCCACCAGCCCTAGACGCCTCCCTTTCGACTTGAGAGCCGCTGCCCCAAAGCGGCTCGTTTTTTTGCTTGCATCACTTTTGCATAAACTCACCGGGCTCGGTTGGTTCCTGCTTGGACCGACCGGCCCTGGAGAAGAATCACGGGGAGAATTTTACGGTGCCTCGTTTTGGGCCTTCTTGTTAACTATGCCAAGTTAGGTTTTGAGCTTAGTCTTAGTAAGAGCTTCGGTAACTCAAGTAGCGTTGTACCACATGAACAAGTCTGTCCGCCTTGATGGTCCCCTGGAAGATCGTGTGACGATCTCATTCGGTGAGCGCTTCGAGGCCTCCCAACAATTCGACATCGTGTTTCGCGAGGGTATGGCGCTGGTCGAGGAGGTGGCAACCTACCTTGACGGGGCTGGCCGTCGGGAATCAAAGGCGCTGAAGCCGCCACTGTCGGTGCTTTATGCAACCGAGAGTATGCGCCTTACGACGCGGCTTCTTGATCTGGCTTCCTGGCTTCTTATCCGCCGTGCCTTGAAAGAGGGCGAGATAGACGCAGAGGAGGCGCGCCGCAAAAGGCGGAGGGTCAAACTCAAGGCAATTGGACGCCCCGGGCACATCAAGCGGTTTGAGGAGTTGCCCTCGGCGCTGCAGGACCTCATAGAGCGCAGCTTTGCGCTGCATGATCGTATTGTCACGCTCGATCGGGCGGTGGCAGGTGAAAAGACCGAAGATCGTGCTGAGCCAACGCCAGCCAATCCTGTGGCGGAGCAGATGCACATGCTGCGCCAAGCCTTCGGTGATTGACGAACGCGTTTGGTGCTTCACCGCGAAAAAGGAAAGGCCCGGAGTTGTCCCGGGCCTTTTTGTTTTTGCGATCGTGTCGGTGCGTTCGTCTAAAACATGCCCTCGAACTTTTTCTTGAAACGGGACAGACGACCGCCGCGGTCCATCAATTTCTGGTCGCCGCCGGTCCAGGCCGGGTGCGAATTCGGGTCGATATCGAGGGTAATCGTGTCGCCCTCCTGACCATAGGTCGAGTAGGTGACGAACTCGGTGCCATCGGTCATGACCACCTTGACCTGGTGGTAATGGGGGTGGAAATCAGGGTCTTTCTTCATCGTTTGATCCATTCCGTGGTGCCCGCCGGGCGGCACCTTTTCGAGGTGGCCGGGGCATCGAGGGTGGCTATCTGGGATTCCAAGCGAGCTTGATAATCTGAAATCCCGCCAAACACAAGGGCATGAGCCTGCTGTCGCATCGATGTTGCGGCGTAGCGTATCCATCGCTACGTTTTGACTGCCGGATTTAGAATCGTTCTTGTCGCGGCCGCGCAGGTTGGGCATCTTTTGGGCAACACATCGTGTGGCGCGCTACGCATTTGAAGCCAATAGTCGATCAGAGAGTACCCCCTTGAAGAAAAAGACGTCCAGGAACGGTGATGAAGCCGAAGCACGGCGCCGATCGCTGAAGCCGCTGATGGGCCTCAAGCCTTATGTCTTGGGTCATCCCTGGGTTCTGTCGGGTGCAGGTGCGGCTTTGGTCATATCCGCGCTTGCCATGCTCAGTGTGCCGATGGCCGTGAGGCGGATGATCGACCATGGCTTCGTAGGAACCAATGGGGCTTTGATCGGACAGTATTTCGCAATGCTGATCGTGATCGGGCTGATATTGGCGGCGGCCAGTTCGCTGCGCTTCTATTTCGTCAATTGGCTCGGTGAGCGGGTGGTCTCGGATGTCCGCAGCGACGTGTTCGCGCACCTTGCCCGGTTGGGGCCGGCCTTTTTTGAGCGCTCTCACTCCGGGGAGATGATGAGCCGGCTGACGGCCGATACAACTCAGATAAAGGCGGCGGCTGGGACAGCTTTGAGCCAGTTGTTGCGCAACGTCATCATGCTCGTTGGCGCGATGGTGATGATGTTGATCACCAGCTGGGAGCTGTCCTTGCTCGTGCTGGTTGCGATCCCCGCCATTGTCCTGCCGCTGATGACCCTGGGCAAACTTGTTCGGCGGCGTTCGCGGGAGGCGCAGGACAGCTTGGCGGATGCTTCGGCATATGCCGCAGAAAACCTGTCTGCTGTCAGGACCATGCAGGCCTTCGGGAATGAGTCGGAAGTGTCGCGCCGCTATGCATCGTCGGTGGAAGGTGCCTTCGAAGCGGCGCGCTCCAGACTTTTCGCGCGGGCCGCACTAACCGCGTTGGCGATCGCCTTGGTAACGGCGAGTATCGTCGGCGTGCTGTGGTACGGCGCGTCCTCGGTCGTCGCGGGCGAAATGACTGCGGGGCGGCTTAGCCAGTTTGTCCTTTATGCTGTGTTCGCGGCTGGGGCGCTGGCGGAGCTATCCGAGGTTTGGGGTGAGATAAGCCAGGCGGCGGGAGCGTCCGAGCGGCTGATGGAATTGTTGGCGGTGACGCCGGAAATAGCTTCGCCGCCGAACCCGGTCGAGCTACCGAAACCTGTCGAGGGCCGGGTCGCATTTGAGAATGTCACCTTCTTCTATCCGACCCGCCCCGATGAATCGGCGCTTCGGGACGTCTCGTTTGTTGTTGAACCCGGCGAGACCGTAGCGCTTGTTGGTCCCTCAGGAGCCGGCAAGACGACAATCTTCAATTTGCTGCTACGCTTTTTCGATCCGGCGTCTGGACGCGTCATGATGGACGGTGTCGATATCTCCAAGGCCCGGTTGGAAGAAGTCCGCGGATTAATCGCGCTCGTGCCCCAGGACGTCGCACTGTTTGCTGACACCGTTGCCGAAAACATTCAGTACGGTGAATCACATGCGTCTTTGGAGCAGATCGAGGCTGCCGCCGTTGCAGCTCATGCAGATGAGTTCATTCGTGAGCTGCCGCAAGGCTATGAGACGCGGCTAGGCGAACGCGGGGTGACGCTTTCTGGAGGTCAACGGCAACGTATCGCGCTGGCGCGGGCGCTTCTTCGCGATGCGCCGATCCTGCTGCTCGATGAAGCGACGAGTTCGCTCGATGCGGAAAGTGAGCAGGAGGTCCAAAAGGCGCTGGAGGAGGTCATGCTCGGGCGCACGACGCTCGTTATCGCGCACCGGCTTGCGACCGTGAAGCAGGCAGACCGGATCATCGTCATCGAGGATGGTCGTATCGTTGAGATTGGCAACCACAGAACGTTGTCGCAGGCCGGCGGGCTCTACGGGCGTCTCGCCGAGCTGCAATTCGGATTGGAAGCTGCCGAGTAGGGCCTTCGCGACGCTTTAGCGATGCTTCATGGCAGTGATGTCGGCGCGATCCCATTCGGGAATATCGTGGTCCTCATCCTGCAATGATTGATAAGCGGGCTGTTGGCTGTGACCGTTCAAGGCCTTTCCGTTCGCCTTCGACATGCCTCCGGTTATTCCGCGATCTCGGCGAAACTCGGTGGAGTGAATGAAGTCGCGAATGCGCGGCTGGATTTCCGTACGCCAGCGGCGGCCGTTGAAGACACCGTAATGGCCGACACCGGGTTGGACATAGTGATACTTGTCGTCATAAGGCAGGTTGCCGCAAAGGTCGTGAGCGGCTTCAGTCTGACCGCGGCCGGAGATATCGTCGCGTTCGCCTTCGATAGTAAGTAGCGCGGTTCTGCGGATTTTGGAGCAGTCAACGCGCTTGTTACGATGCATCATCGTGCCTTGCGGCAGCGAGTGCTTTTGGAAGACCGTCTGGACTGTCTGCAGGTAGAATTCCGCGGTCAAATCCATAACCGCGAGATACTCCTCATAGAACGAGCGATGCTGAGCGACGCTGTCGCAGTCGCCGGTGACCAGGTTATCGAACAGTTCGAGGTGCGCCTTGGTATGGCGCTCCAGGTTCATGGTCATGAAGCCCGTCAGCTGCACGAAGCCCGGATAGACGCGGCGCATGAAACCTGGATTCGGGAAGGGTACGAGCGAGATGACGTTTTGCTCGAACCATTCCGGTGATTTCTGTTCGGCGAGCTGGTTGACCGCCGTCGGATTGCGACGCGTATCGATGGGGCCCCCGATCAGGGTCATCGACATGGGTTGGAACTCATCCTCTTCGCGGGCCATTACGGCGGCAGCGGCAAGGACCGGCACAGCAGGTTGGCAGACCGCGATGACATGTGTGCGGGGGCCAAGGTATCGAATGAACTCGATGACGTAATCGATATAGTCGTCGAGATCGAAGCGGCCTTCGGTGACGGGAATCTCGCGCGCGTCGATCCAATCCGTAATGTACACGTCATGCTCGGGGAGCATGGCTTCGACGGTGCCCCGCAAAAGTGTGGCGTAATGGCCCGACATCGGCGCGACGATCAGCACTTTCGGATCATTGAAACGATTGGCGACCCACTCGTCCTTCGAGAAATGCGTGAGATTGCAGAACGGCTTATGGACAGCGGTGTCAACTCGGACAGGGACGCTCATGCCGTCAATGAGCGTGCTTTCGATGTCCCACTCAGGTTTGCCATAGCGGCGGGTGATGCCTTCGAACACGTCAACAGCCGCTGCGATCGATTTGCCCAACGGGGTCATCGAGAGTGGATTGAACGGCAACTGCATTTGCAACTTTAGACCTTGCGCAGCAAGCCGCATCGGCGAAATCAAAGCATGCGCAAGTTCATATGCATGATAATTCATCGGCATCTTTCGCAAGCGTGCAGATCATTGTGCGGTGCAACAAGTTTATCGTGCATTGCCGCACTATGACTCGACTTTGTCAAGGTATCGGTTTGGTTAACGCCTATCGTCGCGTCTTTACGGATATAGATTAGACCAATTTTCTAGCTCGACAACATAACACAGGGAACAATGCTTAGGATCACTGTCCACCGTTGTTTTACTCAAGCTTATGAACGGATTCATTAGCGGAGAGCTTGGCTAAGACTTCAGTATGATTTGTGGTTACCGGTTCGTTAGTTTGAGTTCGATACGCCGGTTCTTGCGAAGGGAATCGGAATCATTGCCACGCACCAATGGTGCGAATTCCCCATAGCCCGCAGCGACGAGCCTTCTCGGGGGAACTCCGCGGGAGATCAAATAGCGCACCACGGACATCGCGCGTGCCGTCGACAACTCCCAGTTCGAGGGGAATTCCGGCGTGTTGATCGGCCGAATATCGGTATGCCCGTCAACCTGCAAGGCCCAGTTAATCTCGCGGGGAATCTGACGTTCCAGTTCGCGAATGGCAGACGCGAGCTGGTCCATGGCAGCAAGGCCATCGACAGTCATTTCGTCGCTGCCTGAAGGAAACAAGACTTCGGATTGGAAAACAAACCGGTCGCCAACGACCCGGATATCCTTGCGGCCTGCGAGCAGCTCGCGCAGGCGGCCGAAGAAGTCCGACCGGTAGCGCTTCAACTCTTGAACCTGTCTGGCGAGTGCCGCGTTGAGACGCTGGCCAAGGTCCTTGATGCGGTCCTGGGCTTTTTGGTCCTTTCTCTCGCTGGCTTCCAGAGCTTCATTCAGGGCCGCGATCTGGCGGCGCAGTGCGAGCAGCTGCTGATTGAGCAGATCAACCTTGGCGAGCGCCTCGGAGGTGATCTCCTTTTGGTTTTCGAGGTCGGCTGAAAGACCTGATATGCGCGCGTTGGCGGCCTTCTTGGCTTCGTCTTCGGTCAGGGCGAAGCCTGAGAGCTTCGTGTTCTCTTCCTGCAATGACGCCAACGACGCTTGAAGCGCCGCAAGTTCGTCTTCAGCGGATTTTGTTTTTCCGCGCTCCAGGGACAGGATGCTCGTGAGTTCGGCTATTTGGCGGGTGAGACGCTTAAGTGCCGTATCCTTGCCGGATGCTTCCTGGGTCGCGAAGTACTGCGCCAGCATGAAGATCGACATCAAGAACGTGACGACGAGCAGCAACGTTGACAGGGCATCGACATAACCCGGCCAGAACTCTCCGTAGTCGGCTCCGCGCTTGGTGCGCCCTCGGGCCATCTAGCCGCTCCCCCGCCGCTGAATGTTTTGAGCAAGCTCTCGTAGCGTATCGGTGACGATCGCCTGCTGGGAGGACTGCTCATCAACCCACTCGCGTACGATTTTTTGCTCCGAACGCATCTGGTTGATCAGCTGACTCACTCCGCGGGCAAGGTCCTTGACGGGTTCGGCTGCGTTGGGATCGCCGGAGCCCGCAGCAGAGATCGCACTCCCGTCGGCAAGCCTAACATTGAGCTCTTCAAGGACGCGCTGCATGTCATAGAGGGTTGCGGCAAGCTGGCGATTGACCGCCCCGTCGCTGGTGTCGCCACTCGGCGAAATCTCGGTGATGCCGGACAGCCATTCTTCCAGCTCATTGTAGAAGCGGTTGTGCGCGTGGCTCGCTTGCAGTTCGAGAAAGCCCAAAATCAGCGAGCCGGCAAGGCCGAGGAGTGATGATGAAAAGGCGGTGCCCATACCTTGCATCGGGGCGGAAAGCCCAGCCTTCAAATCTCCGAAAAGCTGCACGGTGTCAGAGGCGTTTGTATCAATCGATCCAATTACCGAACCAACGGCCTTGATGGTCTCAAGCAATCCCCAGAAGGTGCCGAGCAGCCCAAGGAAAACGAGCAAACCGACAAGATAGCGGCCGGTGTCGCGTGCCTCGTCAAGACGCGAGGACAACGAATCCATGATCGAACTCATGGAGGCGGTGGACAGCGAAATAGCGCCCGTTCGGTCGCGCAGCAGGGACGCCATCGGGGCCAGCAGCCGTGGCTGATGGGAGATGGCCAAGCCTGGATCAGCAATGCGGAATGCGTTGACCCAGCGAATTTCCGGGTAGAGGCGCAGGACCTGGTTGAAGGTATAAAGGATTCCAAAGAACAAGACCGCGATGATCAACCCATTGAGTGCTGGATTGTTTCCGATGGCGTCCAGCAGGGGGCGGTGGAGGATGGCGACGATAAACCCCACAAGGGTCAGGAAGATCACCATTCGCGCGAGGAACAATCCAGGCGGCGTCAGTGTCCGGTGAAGTGCACCGGGTGCCACGTCAGACTTGCGCTTTCTTGCCATTCAAGGGGCCTCCGCCGTCTCGGCAACGCTTGCGGTCCGAATCTCTTATCGCATCAGTTATAACGCTGAAACCGGCAACATCGTGCTTAGCCACTAAGCTTTTTGTGCGGACGGTTTCAACGTTGGAGCCAGTTATCGCGGCGCACGCTGTTACTTAGGGAACATCAAATGTTTGCGGCGCTCTTCAGGGTTGGAAGAAGTGCCTTGTGGATTTGACTATTGGCTGCGGCAATCTGGCCCCCAAAAAGCATGTTGTCGGCGCCATCCAGGTCGCTGACCATGCCGCCCGCCTCGCGCACCAGCACAATACCCGCCGCCGTATCCCAGGGCTCGAGATTGCGCTCCCAGAAGGCATCAAAACGTCCCGCCGCCGTCCACGCAAGATCGATGGCTGCGGATCCTGTTCTGCGAATGCCCGCGGTGTTGTCCATCAAAACATGCAGCTCTTTGCGGAATATCTCATGTTGTGGGCGACCGCGATGCGGTATTCCGGTGGCGATGACGCATTCGGATAGCTCGCGGCGGCCGGCCACGCGCAGGCGGCGCCGATCGTTGAGAAAGGCGCCCTTACCTTTTTCGGCGGTGTAGAGTTCATCGAAGACAGGATTGTAGATGACGCCGGCGACCAGTTCGCCTTCGCGTTCAAGGCCAATCGAAATGGCGAAGAGCGGGATCGAATGGAGGAAATTCGTAGTGCCGTCGAGGGGGTCGATGATCCAGCGGTGTGACTTGTCAGCGCCTTCGACTACGCCACGCTCCTCCATCAAGAAACCGTAGCCCTCCCGGGCCTTTGACAATTCGTTGTAGATAATTTCCTCGGCCCGCAGGTCGGCCGCGGAAACAAAGTTGGATGGTCCCTTGACGGAGACTTGGAGGTTTTCGACTTCGCCAAAGTCGCGGTTGAGGCTGCGGCCGGCCTTGCGCGCTGCGGCGACCATGACGTTGATGAGCGGCGAGGCTGCCATGAAGGAAATCCAATTCTAGGGTCCGGTGGACGCGGCCGAGCGTTCGCAACTGCGAAAGATGCGTAGCAGCGCGTAGACCGGTTATAGCAAGTTGGCAAGGGTTGGCGGCGAGTTTCCCCGTTTCCCAGAGGGTCTTGGCGGCCTTGTTATGGTCGACTGGGCCGGTCAGGGAGTGAGCGGATTGACTTGGCGACGCTCCTGCCAGTCGACGGCGGCGCGTTCGGCTTCAAGGCGCTTTTTATTTGGGAGCCCGGCAACTTTCTTATCCATGGCGTCATCGGCCAGTCCCCCGGACTTCGCGATCATGCGCCACTTGGCCATTTCAAACTCGTCCTTTTTGACAGCCACGCCCTCGGCATACATGTGGGCCAACCGGTTCTGCGCGCCTGGAATGCCTTTATCTGCGGCGTTGCGCATAAAGCCCAAGGCTTTGTGCATGTCCTGCTTCAGGCCCCTGCCGCGGAGGAGCATTACTGCGTAATCGTATTGGGCGGCGGCCATTCCCTGCTCGGCCGCGAGCCGGATCCAACGCGACGCCTCATAAGCGTCCGGGTCGACGCCAACGCCCTTCTGATAGAGCGCGCTCAGGTCGTATTGCGCGGCGGCAACGCCTTGTTCCGCCGCGTATTTGATATGCTGCGCGGCGCGATAGTGGTTTTCAGGCTTGCCGGTGCCATTGAGGAACAAGAGGCCAAGATTGTAGTTGGCTTCAGCGTGTCCCAGGCGGGCGGCCTGCTCAAACATTTCGGCGGCCGCGCCTTTGTCCTTTTTAACTCCCCGGCCTTCGGCGGCGATGACGCCGAGCGCGAACATGGCATTGACATCGCCCAGTTCAGCACCGCGCGTATACCATTTCGCTGCTGTTGCGGTGTCGCGCGAGACACCAAGGCCCTCTCCGTAAATGCGGCCGATAAGGGTGTGGGCGGCCGCATCGCCGTTTTTCGCGTCCTCTTGGGCAAGCTTTAGTGCTGTCAGGAACTTGCCCTGGTCGAAGGCAATGTAGGCGGCGCTATTGCCGGCCTTCTTTGTGCCCGACGGTGCTGCCGCGGAGCGGCGTGATGGCTGCTTGCGTTGCTTCTTAGCGGCGGGCTTCTGTTTCGCCTGGGGCTTCTTCGCGGCGGGTTTCCGCTTCGTTTGGGGTCGCGTTTTGGTTGCTGGTTTGTCATTCTGCATCCAGCTGCTGGTTTCCGCCATTGCGTTTGATATGCCGACGCTTTGGACGAACAGACAAGCAGCGCCGGCCATGAGTGTCGTACTAAAGATATGACTGCGCATTGTGCTTTGACCTTCTCAATCGCAGTGAACCGAAGGCGTGAGCGCGTTTTGTGCGTCGCTCAGCCATTGCTTCAGTTCAGTGTCCGCGAGGCCATTCGGTAAGGCTCGGGCAACGAAGTCGGCGCCGAGTTCGGCGAATTCGCCGGCCTGTTCATGGTCCATAATGTCCAAGGCGACACACGGGGGTTGAAAGACCTCGGCCCACCAAGCAACAAGTTCGCGCTGACGTTCGCGGGCGCGTTCTTGGCTGAGAGACTCAGAGGGAACTCCGAAGGCGACATAATCGGCACCGGCTTCGGCAAGCGCCATGGCATCATGGCGTGAGGTGCCAACTTCGACGCCGACGATCAGATCGGTGCCAAGCATTTCGCGACTCCGGGCGTAGCGTTCAGTGATTGGTTCTTCGTTGGGTGAGAGGTGGACGCCGTCGGCGGAGAGTTCCTTCGCCATGTTTTCATCATTGCTGATGAGGACAGCGATGCCCTGGTGCTGCGCCATCGATACAAGGGCTTGGACGTTCGTGTTCTGGATCGCGTCTGGGGCGGGTGTTGAGAGGATGAGGCAGGCGACCGGTGTGTCGGCAAGGAGTGCCTCCAGCCGGTCAACAGGGAGCTTGGTCTCAGTGGGATCGAGAACGATTACCAATTGTGCCGTGTCGGTTTGCTCCTGACCCATGGGGTGGCCTTTGTTGCTTGACCTAGGGCTTCCTGAATGTCGGACCGTTTCGCGACGCAGATCAGAAACGGCGCGTGTCGGTCAATTGCCTAATTGCGCAAATTTCTTGTGCAAAGAGTGGCGGTAATCAAGTTAGTCAACGGTGGGCGGCCCGCCGCCCACCTCATTGTCCATACTGCTTTACCGATGCCATGCCTCAGCCGAACTTGGCCATCGCCACGGCGGTGTCGGCCATCCGGTTGGAGAAGCCCCACTCATTGTCATACCAGGACAAAACGCGCACCAGCGTGCCATCCATGACCTTCGTCTGATCAAGGTGGAAAACACTGGAAAATGGATTGTGATTGAAGTCGCTGGAGACGTTTGGCTGATCCGTGTAGGTCAGCACACCTTCGAGATTGCCGGCGGCCGCGGCCTTTATGGCCGCGTTGATCTCGTCCGCAGTGGTTTCGCGCTTGGCGACGAACTTGAAGTCAATAACGGAAACGTTCGGCGTTGGCACGCGGATGGAGACGCCGTCGAGGCGGCCATTCAATTCCGGCAGCACCAGGCCCACGGCCTTGGCTGCACCGGTTGAGGTGGGGATCATCGACAGCGCCGCTGAACGAGCCCGGTAAAGGTCCTTATGCATGGTGTCCAGCGTCGGCTGGTCGCCGGTATAGGAGTGGATCGTCGTCATGAAACCTTTGTCGATGCCGACGAAGTCATTGAGCACCTTCGCGACCGGCGCGAGGCAATTGGTTGTGCACGAGGCGTTCGAGACAACTTGATGCGCCGCCGTCAACCTGTCGTGGTTGACGCCATACACCACCGTTAGATCGGCCCCTTCGGCAGGCGCGGAGACCAGAACACGTTTGGCGCCGGCTTCCTGGTGGAGTGAAGCTTTTTCCCGCTTCGTGAAGATGCCGGTGCATTCCAGGGCGACATCAATGCCGAGCTCTTTGTGAGGCAGTTCGGCTGGGTTGCGTATCGCGGTGACCTTGATGGGGCCGGCGCCGACGTCAATCATATCACCGTCGACTTTGACCTCACCGGGGAAACGGCCGTGAACGGAGTCAAAGCGCAGTAGGTGGGCATTGGTTTCGACCGGTCCGAGGTCGTTAATGGCGACCACCTGAATATCCTGGCGGCCACTTTCGGCAATCGCCCTCAGTACGTTGCGGCCGATCCGACCAAATCCGTTGATCGCGACTTTGACTGACACGTTGCGTCTCCTTCCGCGCTGAAAGTTTGGCAGCTCATCTGCTCTGCATCCGCAGAGACCTAGTATTTTTTTCGTGAACTTGCGGCAATTAGTAGCCGAGGTGGCTTCATGTCAATGTGAACAAATTGTAGCGCTCCTGCTGTAGGGCCCGCTTTAACTGGCGCATAGGCCGCGTTTAGGGATGCGCTGCGGCATTGACGGCCTGCGCATCGCCTCCATACTGGTGTCGTCTTAGCGAAGTTAAAGTGGTAGTCGGTACACGCGTGGTCCGGGGTCTATGCCTCGACCTTGCAGTCGAAAACCCAGCCTGGTCCGCTGATTTCCACCGAATTTTGAAATCTCGGGCGCCGCAATCTGAAATGGAAAACCACGATGGCTCCTCGGGAACCTCAAAAGGCTAGGCGCGCGGCGCCCAAGAAAAAGACAGCGGCTAATCAGTTGGCATCAGCCGTCGAGCGACTGGAGAGCAAGATCTCGGTGTTGCAGACCGAGCGAGACAAATTGAAGTCCGACTTGAAAGCTGCTCTGGCGCGCATTGGCGAACTGGAGGCGGCGCAGACGGATGCCGCCAATCGAATTGATTGGGTGATCGATTCGCTTCATAGTATTTTGGAGGAAAAGGCGTGAATTCAGATCACGCTGCGTCGTGAGGGAAACCGACGGACCGGCATGGGCCATGTTACGGTGAAGCTGAACACTCGGACCTATCGTCTCCACTGCCCAGATGAGCAGGAGGAGCGATTGAAACTGGTTGCCGACTTTCTCGGTGAGAAGATCGCAAATCTTGTAAAGGAAGTCGGCCAGGTCGGTGAGGACCGAATCCTGGCCATGGCGGCTTTGATGATCGCCGATGAGTTGTTCGATACTCGAGAAAAGCTGAAGAAGTCCGACCGCTAAGCAGTTCACCGGTCTCGCGGCGATTGTGCCTGCGGTTTTGCAAGGATATTGCCAATTCGTCGGGGATTGTGCCTTGCCGAGAAGCTGGCAGCTTTAATCTTGCCGGTTTGCACCCTAGATTATCGGACTGCTGCGGGGTGCGTTAGGAGCAACGAATCTCCAGGGCCTATAAGTTTCGTCAGGGAGCTGTCCCTGTCCGAGGTCGTGGCCTCGGGTATATGGCGCCCACCTACATTTGTAGGGACCCGGCGAGATCAAACGTTCCGACGGCCTTCGCGGCACATTCCAGATACTTGATCGGCCTCCAGACTTGTCGGGTTCGGAGACCTTCGCTCGGTCTCACTCTATGAACGTGATGAGTTGACAGTTTTATGTGTGCAGATAGCGAAAAAGGGCGCCTGCGGGCCGAAGCCAAGGCTCGGCGGCAGGCGGCTTTCGAGCGGCATGGAAGGGGCGCCGCGGAAGCCATCGCGGCGCAGGCGTTGGCCTTCATCGATGCGCCAGCGGGCCGGATCGTTTCAGGGTTTTCCTCCATCAATGATGAGATCGACGTGGGTCCGCTGATGCGGCAGCTGGCGGATGAGGGGTTCGGTCTGGCGTTGCCGGTGATTGCCGGGAAGGGCATGCCACTTGTCATGCGGGCCTGGAAGCCAGGCGAGCGCCTCCTAAAGAAGACCTGGGGGATCGAGGAACCACCGCCTGATGCGCCGGAGGTACATCCCGATATTGTTCTGGTCCCACTGCTGGCCTTTGATGCTGAAGGCTACCGGCTTGGTTATGGGGGCGGCTTCTATGACCGGACCCTGGCTAAGTTGCGTGCAATGAAATCCATTGTCGCGATTGGCGTCGCTTATGACGAACAGCGGGTCGACGTGGTGCCCCGAGGCCGCTATGACGAACCGGTCGACTGGATGCTGACACCATCCGGTACGTTTCGCTGTTCTGGTAACCAACGATAAAAAATGCGACTTTTGTTTCTCGGCGACGTTGTCGGTAAGTCCGGTCGAAATTCCGTTATGGAGACGCTTCCCGAACTGCGCAGCCGCTGGCAGCTCGATTTCGTCATCATCAATGGGGAGAATTCTGCTGGCGGGTTCGGCATTACCGAGAAGATCCATATGGACCTTCTCGATGCGGGGGCCGATGCCGTAACACTTGGCAATCATGCCTTCGATCAGAAGGATACGCTTGTCTATATTGAGCGTCAGGAGCGGCTGGTACGTCCGTTGAACTTCCCACCTGGGACGCCGGGGCGGGGTGCGGGCCTCTATGAGGCGAAGAACGGCGCGCAGGTGCTGGTCGTGAACGCGCTGGGCCGGGTCTTCATGGCGGACATTGATTGTCCATTCCGAGCAGTGGAGCAAGAACTCGTCACCTGCCCATTGGGTCGCGGGGCGGATGCTATTGTCGTCGACTTCCACGCGGAGGCGACGAGTGAGAAACAGGCATTCGCGGCATTTGTCGATGGGCGGGTGAGCGTCGTTGTCGGCACGCATACTCATACGCCGACGTCCGATGAGAGGGTTCTTCCCGGGGGGACCGCCTATATGTCCGATGCTGGAATGTGTGGTGATTACAACTCGGTGCTGGGCATGAATTCGGATGAGCCGTTGCACAGATTTCTCACACGGATACCGCGGGATCGGTTCGAACCGGCGAGCGGGCCGGCGACGGTTTCAGGGCTTGCTGTCGACATAGACGACGACACCGGTCTGGCGCGCAAAGTTCAGGCGGTGCGGATCGGCGGCGGTCTATCGCCGTCCGAACCGGATTTCTGGTAGAAGCCTACAGCGGTTACGGCCCCTGTCACCGGCATCTTGACCCGGGGCCGAAAGCACGCGCAAAACGAACTATTGCTAGCGGAAGATAAGAGTCGCTCAGCGACTGCGAATTCGGAGATTGAAGGCGATGGCCGGGCATTCAAAATTCAAGAACATCATGCACCGGAAAGGCAAACAGGATAAGGCCCGGGCAAAAGTGTTCACCAAGATCGCGCGGGAGATTACGCTTGCGGCGAAGAGCGGCCTGCCAGATCCGACCATGAATCCAAAGCTTCGGCTGGCGTTGCAGTCGGCGCGAGCGGAGAACATGCCAAAGGACAACATCGAGCGCGCGATCAAGAAAGCGACCGGTGGCGAGGCAGAGGATATCGAGCCCATCCGCTATGAAGGCTACGGGCCAGGCGGTGTCGCGATTGTTGTCGAGGCGTTGACGGACAACCGCAATCGTACCGGTGCGGCGGTGCGTGCTGCGTTTTCAAAGCATGGCGGGAACCTGGGGTCGACCGGGGCCGTGTCGCATATGTTCGACCATGTCGGTGAAATCGTCTACGCGCTGGAAGCCGGCAGCGCCGACCAGATACTCGAAGCGGCCATCGAAGCAGGAGCCGATGACGCCGCGAGCGATGAGGACGGTCACCTCATTACGACGAGTTTCGATAGTCTTGGAACGGTGGCTGGCGCCCTCGAAGAGGTGCTTGGCGAAGCGAAAAGCGTGAAGCTGGTTTGGCGACCGAACATCACGAGCGAAGTCGACGAGAACAACGCCGCCACGATCCTCAAGTTGATCGATGTTCTCGAGGATGATGACGATGTCCAAAACGTTTATGCAAACTTCGATATTTCGGAAGAGCTGCTGAACAAGCTAACGGCGGCTTAGTGTTTTGGCGGTGCATCGCACAGTTTTCCGGCACCGGCTCAAGGCCTGAGGGCTGGATACGGAACCGGCGTTGCGATGGGGCGCGCGTGCATGCGCCGGCTGTCGTCTCCGCGACCATGCTGAACTTCCTTCTTAGAGTTGTCCCAGCCAGAAGCTCCCGAATCACGTATCTTTTCATCGTATGGGGGAGCAGCGGACCGTTCGCATCATTGGAATTGACCCGGGGCTTCGGCGGACGGGATGGGGAATCGTCGAAAGCGACGGTGTTCGGCTGTCCTACGTCGACTCGGGCCATATCGCATCAACCAACGACGAGGTTTTGGCTTATCGGTTGCGCGAGATTTTTGAAGGCGTCGCGAGCGTCATTTCCGGATTCTCGCCCAGCGAGGCCGCGATCGAAGAAACCTTCGTGAACGATAACGCCCGCGCAACTTTAAAGCTGGGCCAGGCGCGAGGCATGGCCTTGCTGGCACCGGCGATGCAGGGTCTCAGGGTTGCCGAGTATTCGCCGAACCTAATCAAGAAGAGCGTTGTCGGGACCGGACATGCCGACAAACGGCAGATCCAGGCGATGATCGGAGTGTTGTTGCCCAAAGCAAAGTTCGATAGCCCCGATGAAGCTGATGCGCTTGCGATTGCCATCTGTCATGCCAACCACAGATCGGTGCCTGCTGCGCGGTTGTGTGATGCTCCTCGTCCGGCCCCGCGACGGCGGCGGCAAAGGGCATCCTAGGATCAGCGCTCGCTCAAAGCTGAAACAAGCCGAGGTGTCACGGAAGGGCTCGGCAAGCCGGGTGCGATGGCGTGAATCTGACCGTCCATGGAGGCGATCGCTAGTAATGGTTCGTCAAAGCCGGGAAGACCGGCGGCGGCCCTCCAGCGTCTTCGATTGCACCAAATGATCGCTGTGTCTTCGCGAATGCCGTCTTCGCCAATCTCAAGCCGTAGCGCCCAGTGGGTCAGCCGGCGACGCCAAGTTGGTGCGTGGTCGACCGGAATCAAGATGTAGAAGCCGCCAGAAATTTCTGCGAGCGTTGTACGCAGTACGGCTTGCCAAGTTGGAACGGCGACGAGATGACTGCGTTCGAAGATGAAAAGCACCGCATTGCGTTTTCCGGTGAAATCTTCAGGGACACGAACGTCAAGACCGGACAGGGTTCGAGCAGGCGTAGATGGTATTCTCATGAACGAATCGTCCGGGCCAAAAAGAAACGGAGCAGTGCATGATCGGCAAACTGCGCGGCAAAGTCGATGCCATTGGTGAAAGCGTCGTTATCGTTGATGTCGGCGGAGTTGGCTATGAAGTCCAGGCTTCGGCGCGAACTCTGAGGTCATTGCAGCTCGGCGATGAGGTCAGCTTAACCATTGACACGCACGTCCGCGAGGATGCGATCCGGCTCTATGGGTTCGCAACGGAGGTGGAGCGCAGCTGGTTCAGGACGCTGCAGACGATTCAGGGCGTCGGGGCCAAAGTGGCGCTGGCCGTGCTTGGCATTCTTTCGCCGGCGGAGCTGGCGAACGCTATCGCACTCGGCAACTGGCAGGCGGTGGAACAAACACCCGGCGTGGGCAAGAAACTGGCACAGCGCATCGTCGCCGAGTTGAAGGACAAAGCGCCTGCGCTTTCGATGGCTGGTCTTGGTGGCGGGGAGACCGCAAGTGCCGCCGCGCCGGCCACGTCCGTTGAAACGAACGCATCGGCCGAGGCGGTTTCGGCGCTTACAAATTTGGGTTATCAGCCCGTTGATGCAGCCCGCGCGGTGGCAGCGGCGGCTAAGGAGCTTGGCGCGGACAGCGATACAGCCGCGTTGATCCGGCGCGGGCTGAAGGAGCTTTCGAGCTAGATCAAGTGGCAGTGCCGGGGGTTTTAAATGGCAGATTCAAGCAGCGATGAGCCAAGCAACTTGGCAAGGGCGATGTGGGTGTTTCTCGGCTACATGCTGGTTGGCCCATTCTTTTCCGGGTTAGCGGTGGCACTCGCAGTTATCGTGGCCCCCGTCATAGGAATGGGGGCCTGGCTACCGGATCCATTGCCGCCTGTTGGTGTGGCGGCCGTGGCGGCTTTCGTGTGGGCGGCAATTCCTTCGGCATTGGCAGCGATTATCGTCATTCCAAGGGTCGTGAGAACTGGCCGCTTCGGGTGGGTCGAAGCAGCCATCGGCGGCGTCGTCGGATTTGCAGCCGTAGCGGTCTCATCAGGTGTGCCCGGCCGTGAATTGCTACCTGGCCTGGCGTTTCTGGCCGGGCTTGTCTCAATTGCTGTGCAACGGGCGATGGAAGCGGGCGGGATCATTCGTGCCCAGCCTTAAAGGCATGGCGATCTTGACCTTCCAAGCGAACACATGCACCACCAACCTATGAGCGAAGACCGGTTGTTGACATCTGAGAGGCGGGAATCGGACGAAATCGACGGTTCCCTGCGGCCGCAGGCCCTTGATGAATTCATCGGGCAGGAACAGGCGCGCGCCAATCTGAAAGTGTTCATCGAGGCTGCCAAGTCCCGCAGCGAAGCGTTGGATCACGTGCTGTTTGCCGGGCCTCCAGGGCTCGGCAAGACGACACTGTCGCAGATCATGGCAAAGGAACTCGGGGTCGGGTTCCGCGCGACCTCCGGTCCGGTCATCTCCAAGGCTGGCGACCTGGCGGCGCTGCTGACCAATCTGGAAGAACGGGACGTCCTGTTCATCGACGAAATCCACAGGCTTAATCCAGCCGTCGAGGAAATTCTTTATCCGGCGATGGAGGACTTTCAGCTCGATCTCATCATTGGTGAGGGTCCGGCGGCGCGCTCAGTGCGCATTGATCTTGCGAAGTTCACGCTGGTTGGGGCGACAACGCGATCAGGCCTGTTGACGACCCCACTTCGTGACAGGTTCGGCATCCCGGTCCGGCTGAATTTTTATACGGTTGAGGAGCTGCAGCGGGTGGTCGAGCGTGGGGCCCGGGTGCTGGGCGCCGCAATGGCGCCAGATGGTGCCCGTGAGATTGCCCGGCGGGCGCGGGGAACACCGCGCATTGCGGGACGACTGCTGCGGCGGGTGCGCGACTTTGCGGACGTCGCCGGGGCAGCCTCCATTACTGCGGAAGTGGCCGATAAGGCATTGAAAATGCTTGAGGTTGACGGAGAGGGTCTGGACGCCCTCGATCACCGTTATCTGAGCTGTATTGCCAAGAACTACGAGGGTGGTCCGGTCGGGATCGAGACGCTTGCGGCGGCGCTGTCGGAGCCTCGCGATGCGCTCGAAGAGATCGTCGAGCCGTTTTTGCTGCAGCAGGGTTTCATCGGCAGAACGCCGCGCGGCCGCGTTCTGACGTTAAAAGCCTATCGGCATCTTGGGCTGTCGGGCGGCCCTAAAAGCGCCGCAGATGCGCTGCCCTTGTTTGAGGACGGGAAGTTAAACGGGGATTTGCGCGAGTAATTCGCGTGCCACGGTGTTTGTGAATCGTACGGAACGGGGCTTTGGGCGCGTTTTGCATTTAACATGTAGAGCGAGCGCAAAGGCCGTCCTGAGGGGCGTCTAGAGCTTTGATTTCGCGTCGTACTTTCTTAAAGGGCGTGCTCGCTGCATCAGCGGTTGGCGGCACATTTGGCGGGTTTGCACTGGCCGAGCCGTTTCGGCTGCGGGTGACACGCTACAAGATTTCGCCACCCAATTGGCCAGCGGATTTGAGGCTCAAACTGGCGGTTGTCGCGGACATTCACGTTGTCGAGCCGTGGATGAATTTGTCGCGCGTGGCTCAGATCGTGGCGCGGACCAATGCGCTGGAGCCGGATGCCGTGCTGCTGTTGGGGGACTATGTCCCCAGCTCAGGTATGCAGCGCTGGGCCAGGCGGGTCGGCGGCGGTGTTATTGCACCGGATGACTGGGCGCGAGAGCTGGGCCGCTTGAAGGCGCCCTTGGGCGCCCATGCGGTTCTCGGCAATCATGACTGGTGGGAGGATCCTGCGGCGCAGTCGCGGGGTTGCGGGCCGACGATGTCGGGACTCGCGTTGGAGAAAGCCGGCATCACCGTTCATGAGAACGATGCCATCCGTTTGACAAAACAGGGTCAAGCCTTCTGGTTGGCGGGACTTGGGGATCAGGACGCGCTGTTGCCGTTTGCCGGACAACGCTCCGCTAGCTTCCCGGGATCCGCCAATACAATGACGGACCGGCACCAGTACGCTGGTGTGGATGATCTTCCGGCGACCCTGCGCCGCGTTTCCGATCACGCACCGGTGGTTCTGATGGCGCATGAACCTGATATTTTCGCGCATATGGGGGATTTTGCCGACCGCGTCTCATTGACCGTGGCGGGGCACACCCACGGCGGCCAGGTCCGATTGCTTGGGTACGCACCATTGGTGCCGTCTCGGTACGGATCGCGCTATGCGTATGGTCACATTGTCGAGGATGGACGCAATCTCGTCGTCTCCGCGGGGTTGGGTTGCTCTGGATTACCAGTTCGTTTTGGTGCACCACCTGAGCTCGTATTGATCGAGCTGGGAGACGAAACGGCGTGAGCGCTGAGAACTGGCCGGATATCGCGGGCCGCATGGCTGAGGATGAGAGCGGCCGTTTTCACCGGTTACCGGTGAGGGTTTATTTCGAAGACACCGATGCGGGCGGAGTGGTCTACCACGCTTCGTATGTGCGCTTTTGCGAACGCGGGCGCACGGATTTTCTCAGGCTGCTTGGGGTTGAAGCGCGCCAGCTCATTTCGGGCGAAGCCTCCAACGAACCGGCCGCATTCGTCGTGCGCAGAATGTCCCTGGAATTCCTGCGTCCAGCGCGGATGGATGACCTGCTGATCGTTGAAACGCGGGTCAAGGAACTCGGCGGTGCCTCTGTCACACTGGCTCAGACCGTTACCGTGGGCGGGGTCAAGGTGTTTGAGGCTGAGGTGATCGTTGTGCTGGTTTCGGTTGCTGGCAAGCCGCTCAGGCTGACCGATGCCATCCGTGTGGCCTTCGATGAGGGTTAGTTTCCAGGGCCGCACCGGCCTCTGACACCCGTGTGGACGAGTGTTCGACCGACATCGCTGCATGGCGCAGGGCCCTTGTTTGGTCATATTGCAGGGCAACAAGCGGTGTTGAACGGGGAGTCGTTCCATGAGAACCGGTTTTGCCGGGTGGACGAATAGGGCATCGGTCGGTGCGTCCCATTTGGGCGGCCCACGGTGCATTGCGTATGGATTGGGGTCCTGTAGCGCCGAGGGCCTGCGGACTTAGGGTCCTGGTGATCGGCGACGCAACGCTCCCCAGGCATACGAGGTGAGCGGTTGATTTCATGAATCCCAATAATCTCACGAGTGAAAACCTGGGCGAGGCGCCGGCGGCCGGTTTCTCTTTCGTCGAGCTGTTCCTTCAGGCGCACATTGTTGTGCAGGTTGTGATGATCGGGCTCATCCTGGCATCGGTCTGGTCGTGGGCGATCGTGTTCGAAAAGATGTTCGCATTCCGGCAGGCCAGGCGAGAGGCCGATAAGTTCGAACAGCTCTTCTGGTCCGGGCAGTCGCTTGATGAGCTCTACAACGGCATTGCACGCTCCCGTCCAATCGCGATGGGGGCTTTGTTTGTCGCGGCCATGCGGGAGTGGAAGCGCTCCGTGGAAGGCAACGTGAGGGCCATGGGCGGTATCCAGCTGCGTGTGGAAAAAGTCATGGATGTGACCATCGCTCGCGAAATGGAGCGGCTCGATCGGCGGTTGCTGTTTTTGGCGACCGTTGGCGCAACGGCCCCGTTCATCGGGCTTTTTGGGACCGTCTGGGGCATCATGACGAGTTTTCAGGCCATTGCGATATCCAAGAACACCAATCTCGCGGTTGTGGCCCCGGGGATCGCCGAAGCCCTATTTGCCACCGCACTTGGCCTTCTCGCTGCCATACCGGCTGTCATCTTCTACAATAAGTTCTCCGCTGATTCTGCGAGGATCGGTCAGCGGCTGGAAGCCTTTGCGGACGAATTCGCAGCAATCGTCTCCCGTCAGATCGATGCGGGGACTTGATTTGGCCTAAGGCGACAGTGGGAGCAGCGCGTGGGCGCAAGCATCAAAGCAAACAGCCAGAACACCGGGCGCAGACGCAGGTCCAGGCGACACGCGCCAATGGCGGAGATCAACGTCACACCGTTCGTCGATGTGATGCTGGTTTTGTTGATTATTTTCATGGTCGCCGCGCCGTTGCTTCAGGTCGGTGTTCCGCTCGAACTTCCGCAGGCCAAGGGCAATCAGTTGAAGTCGAGCAAGGAACCGCTGGCGGTCTCGGTGCGCGGGCAAGGCGATGTGTATATCGGCGAGACTAAGGTCGGGCTCGATGAGATCAAGCCCAAGCTCGAAGCCATCGCAGCCAACGGATACGACGAGACGATCTTCGTGCGCGCGGATAAGGGCGTCGCCTACGGGGTGGTGGCGCGCGTCATGGGGCGAATAAGTGCCGGTGGTTTCAAGAAAATTTCGCTCGTGACCGACCTCGAGGAGGGATAGTCAATTGCAGGCGATCGGCCTCATCTTTTCGGTCGCGTTGCATGGTGCGCTGCTCGCTTGGGCGGCCCTGGAGATCCTGGGGACATCCCGGTTGCCGGAGCCGGCCTCGCCGACGATCGAGGCTGAAATCATCACGATTGCTGAATTCACGAAGCTGAAGCAGGGCGATCCCGAGTCAAAAAAGCTGGAAGCCAAGAAGGCGCCGGAAGAAAAACCGCAAGTCACAAAGAAAGAGGCTCCAAAGCCCAAACCTCCCAAACCGCCGCCGCCTCCGGCGGCCGAAGAGCCGCCACCAGAGCCCCCCCCACCAGAGCCCCCCGCACCGGAGCCACCGAAAGCGGAAAAACCGCCTCCGCAACCCGATAAGATCGCGGAAAAGATCGACGCGTCCAAACCGCCGGCGCCAGCGCCGCCGGACAAGGATGCAGCGGCCCGAAAGAAGAAGGCTGAAATCCAACGCAAGTACCGAGAAAAGCAGCGCAAGGAAGCCGAGCGGAAGCGCAAGCTGGCCGAGAAGAAACGGCGGGAGGCCGAAAAAAAGAAAAAGGCAAAAAAGAAGAAAAAGAAGAAGGAAGATTTCACCAAGCGCATGGCGGCTCTGCTCGATAAAACACCCGAAGAGCGTGGAAGCCCACGCTCTGGAAGTTCGCTCGAATCGGATTATTTGGGGCCCGTGGCTGGCGAGCGGGAGGGCTCGGGCAATGAACTGACGGCACGCGAGGAGGACCTCCTCAAGGGCCAAATCAGCGCGCAACTCAGGGACTGCTGGAGGCTCCCCGGTGGCGGAGGCGGTATCGAAGTCACTCAGGTTCGGCTGTCGTGGCGCCTCAAACGTAATGGCGAGCTGGAGGGCGAGCCGCGTGTTATTGGAGGCAGCCGGGACCCGACGTTCCGAGTGGCGGCCGAGGCGGCTATCCGTGCGGTGAAATGCGCGTCACCCTTCCGGCTTCCGAGCAAGAATTATGAGGCCTGGCGTTACATTAGCGAGTGGAACTTTGATCCACGGCAGATGCTCTAAACAATTTGAGGATGAGGTAGCTCAACGATGAAGCACGCCCGCACCGATTGTCACCGTGGCCGCCAGCATAGGCCGTTCCGGTTCGTCGGCGGCATGCACTATGCTGCAGTTATTGCCGCGGTCGTGAGTTTGTTCGCTTCTTTGGCGCATGCACAAGGTCTGAGTGGAACGCAGCGTCAGGGTACGATCGCGCCGATCCCAATCGCCATTCCAGGATTTTTGGGCGATGACCCCAAACTGGCGGCCGATATCGCCGGGGTGATATCCGCCGATCTGGAGCGTTCAGGGCTGTTCAAATCGCTGGACCAGGCGTCGTTTCTAGAGCGCGTTAGCGACGTCAACCGGCCGCCACGCTTCCCGGATTGGCGCGCCATCCAAGCCGACGCACTGGTCGTCGGTCGCGTCACTCGGCGTCCGGACGGCCGGGTTGGGGCCGAATTCCGGCTTTGGGATGTAACGCGCGGCAAACAGCTGTCCGGCCAGCGTTTCACAACGGTCGCGAAAAACTGGCGGCGGATCGGGCATATCATCGCCGATCAAGTCTATGAGCGGCTCACGGGTGAAAAGGGCTACTTTGATACGCGTGTCGTCTACATCGACGAAACGGGGCCCAAGAAGAGGCGAATCAAACGGCTCGCCATCATGGATCAGGAT
>JARFQY010000252.1 GCA_029287535.1 Filomicrobium sp. | reverse complement strand
GGTAAGCGCCGGGGTCATAGCATAGGGCCCCGGTTTTCGCGAGCGCGGTGAAAGGAGGCGCTGGAACCGACGTCAATGGGTCCACTTGCCGATGCGGCCGAACTTGAAGTTGTCGGCGTAGGACTTGCGCACGGGCTTGCGCGGCTTCGGATCGACGATGCGGAACGCGATGCCGTTGCGCTCGGCGTAGGCAACCGCCTCTTCCTTGGTGGCAAACTGCAAGCGGATCTGGCTTTTCATATCACGCGAAGAGGTCCACCCCATGAGCGGCTCGACCTCGCGGGCGGCCTCGGGCTCAAACTCCAACACCCACTCCTTGGTGCGCGCCCAACCGGACTGCATCGCCGTCTTGGCGGGTCTGTAAATTCGGGCGACCATGTTTGATCCTCGTCCTCAGATCTCGTCGACGTGCCTCGTCCTCGAAGGCGCCGACGTTCCGAAATTTGGTCGGGGCGAGGGGATTCGAACTCCTGACCCCCTGCTCCCAAAGCAGGTGCTCTACCAAGCTGAGCTACGCCCCGACGGTGTCCGCCGCGCTGGCAACGAACAGGCGCTAAGAGGTGACGCCTCACGGGCCGAAGGTCAAGAGGCAGAAGCCGCGCAAGACGGCATTTTTTGACCCTCGGCGGCGTGACCCCGAGGTGTATCTGCGCCTTGGATCACCCAGGAGATTTGGCTTCGGGCCGGCTCAGGAGCGATCACGGTGCCGGTTTTGGCCGATCAACCGCGACAAAGATACTCGATCCGTGGTCGAAGCACCACGTGGCCGCGGCATTCCGGGTCCACCCTTTGCAACGACATCAGTGGCCGCCGGAGAAAATCGGGTGTTGGACTTTGTCGCCGGCAGCAATTCCGAGGCGTTTCGCATCGCCGCCAGCGATCTCCAGGACGGCTTTCACCGGCCCCTCCGACCTAATGATGCGCTCGGAAAAAGGTTCGGCCATCGCCGCGACACGATGGATTTCGCCGTTCGCCTTGATGAACAGCATATCGAGCGGGATGTAGGTGTTCTTCATCCACATGCTGACTTCCTGTTCTTTTTCATAGGGAAACAACATGCCGCGGCCGGCGGCGAGGTTGCGCCGATACATGAGCCCGATCGCCTTCTGACGCGGGCTTCTGGCCACTTCGATGTTGAAGCTCAGTGGTTTGGCGCCCGACGCGGTCACAATTGTCAACTGCTCCAGCTCGGCATCCGCCTGCAGCGGAGCGACATGCCAGAAGCCAGCAACGATCGCCGCCAAAAACGCAAACAGGGCCGTGGTAACGGCCCTGTGTGACAATAAGCTGTTGTGGCTGGTCAAAGCCACAAATCGCGCATCAGTGGGACGACGGGAAGCCGTTCGTCGGCTGGACACCGTCCGGGCGAAGTTCGGCTGCCATGCATCCTTTCTCGCCATAACCATAACGTACCTGCACGATTTGACCCGGCCTCAGCTCGGTAAAGCCGAAGCGGCGGAGGGTTTCCATGTGGCAGAAGATATCAGGTGTTCCCTCACCGCGCGTCAAGAACCCAAAACCGCGAACCCGGTTGAACCATTTGCAAACGGCCCGTTCCCAGTCGCTCTCTGGCTGCACGATCACGTGCGTTCTTTGCGGCAGTTGGCTCGGATGGATGGCGGTCGACTCATCCATCGACAAGATGCGAAATGCCTGCAAGCCTTTCGGCCGCTTCATCGCCTGGCAGTGGATGCGCGCGCCCTCGTAAGCGGTCTGATAACCGCCGGCTCTGAGACACGTGACGTGAAGTAGAATGTCCCCCAAACCGTTGTCCGGCACGATGAATCCGTAACCCTTTGAAGCATCGAACCATTTAATTGAGCCCGCGACTTCAAAAACTTCAAGTCCGGCTTTCTGAAGATTTTCTAGAGTTTCTTCACTCGAAAGGTCTGCGATATCGAGTTCAGAAGGGATAGTGGAATCAGCCATGAGTACCCCCGCGATACTGGCTTACGTTAGCTACAGAACTTTAATTTGCACGCTTCCCAAGAACCGTCGTTTGAAGCCCTCTCCCGACTCAGAACTCGGAAAGCGAGGAAACCATAGCAGACCTGTCACAAAGGAAAAGAGGAAAACCGTCAAAACAATTGTGGCATTGAACAAGCCCTGAGCAAGAGCCCTAAGCCCTTACTTGCATTGCATATTTCATCAACACTCGGCTTGCTTTCCTGAGCGGATATCTGCCTGCCGTGCAAGGTTGCAACATACCGACGCGGGGAATGCCGGTGGAATTGGCGGGCTTTTGATTCGGCTAATTCAATTGACCAGAGCAGACGACATGCGATCGTTTCAACAACACCAAATTGTTGCCCGGGAGTTTCTCCGAATGGAGAGCGTCAGAACGACGAACAACGAGCAAAACAATCAATGACCGGCTGAAATATCCGACTCAAAAATGGCAAGATTGTATCGCGCAACCATCATCCACCAGTTTGCTGGCATTCAGGCCATTCATTGCAATTTGAATGGCACCGCTTTTCACCGATCGGAAAAAGGTGGCCGACTCAAGACCTGCATTGGCCAAAGGGGATGACACGACGTGCGTATGGCGTGCGCGAGAACCAGTGCACGCAGGCACTGGGCGATCGGCGCTGTCTACGCTAGAGTCGCAAGGTAGGACAGTCGATCGAGGGAGTATGCACAATGCGCTATCTACACACAATGGTCCGTATCACAGATGTGGATGAAAGCCTGAAATTCTACTGTGACCTGCTGGGAATGCGGGAGATGCGTCGTGTGGATAACGAAAAGGGGCGCTTCACGCTGATCTTCCTCGCCGCCCCAGAAGACAGACGCAGGGCCGCCGAAGACATGGCCCCCATGCTGGAGCTTACGTACAATTGGGACCCCGCAGAGTACCCGGGTGGACGGAACTTCGGTCATCTAGCCTATGAGGTTGATGACATCTATGCGACCTGCCAACGCATCCTTGATGGCGGCGTCACCATTAACCGGCCACCCCGCGACGGACGCATGGCCTTCATCAGGTGCCCGGACAGCATCTCGATTGAGTTACTGCAAAAGGGCGAGGCGTTGGAGCCGCAGGAGCCTTGGGCTTCAATGGAAAATACAGGCGAATGGTGAGTGAAGCAGCGTGTTCAAGCAGAGTAGGAAATGAAATAACAGAACAGATACTATATAACCTTCAAATATCTATCTGTTATATCATTACAACTGCAAGACCTAATGGGATCTATCAGAAGAATTACTTCAAAAACCCTTCAGATCGGGCATCAGGACTATTGCAATCAGCAGTGTTCGATGGTTAGTAGTGATCACGTTGAGGCAGGTTGGAACACCGCTCAGCACGATTAATCAAAAACATCGCACAAGGAGAGAACTATGAAGGTTTGGAGCAAGCCGCAGGTTCGCGAGCAGGAAGTCGGCCTTGAAGTCACAAGCTACCTTCCAGCCGAGATCGACATCATCTGAGTGATGTAATCGACCCGAACATGCCATGCATGTCGAGGCGGTGGTCGAGCTCTCGGCCACCGCTTTTGATTTCGGGCCTGCAGCGACGGGCCCACTCTGAAAACAAGAGAACCTGACACAATCCGATGCTGATCAAAGTGTTGGGGTCCGCGGCTGGTGGCGGATTCCCGCAATGGAATTGTAATGGCCGAATGAGTTCGAGTGCCCGGCTCCGCAAGCCTGGGTTCAAGGCCCGAACGCAGTCGTCCTTGGCTGCTTCGAGTAACGGTAAGGACTGGGTCCTTCTCAACGCGTCTCCCGATCTGCGCCAGCAGATCAACGAAACGGCCGAGCTCTGGCCTGCCGCGGACGGGCCCCGACGCGACAGTCCGATCAGGGCCGTGATCCTGACGAATGGTGATGTCGACCACATCATCGGATTGATCAATCTGCGGGAGGGGCAACCATTCTCGCTTTACGCATCGGACAGAGTGCTGGCGACGGTCAATGCAAACTCCGTCTTCAACGTCCTCAATCCGGAAAAAGTCAAACGCATCGAGCTGGCACTGGACAAACCGACAGCGCTCAAGGGTGCGGACATGGATCTTGGCCTGACAGTCGAAGCGTTCGATGTGCCGGGCAAAGTTGCCTTGTATTTGGAAGATTCCTCGAAGGGGGACTCGTTTGGCACCGAGACGGGTGACACCATCGGCCTCAAAGTCACCGAGCCGTCCACCGGCAAGTCATTCTTCTACATTCCCGGTTGTGCGGCGGTTGACGCCCGCCTCGCGGCCCGCCTGAAAGGCGCTGAACTCGTCTTGTTCGACGGCACGCTCTACACCGACGACGAGATGCTGTCACAAGGATTGATGCCGAAGACCGGTCATCGCATGGGCCACATCTCCATGTCTGGCCCGGACGGCTCAATCGCTGCGTTCGACAGCCTTGACGTCGCGCGCAAAGTCTTCGTTCACATCAACAATTCAAACCCGGCCCTCAACGATAACTCGCCTGAGCGAAAAGCCGTCGAGGGTGCCGGTTGGGTTGTCTCTTACGATGGTATGGAAATCAGCCTATGACCTACAGCTATCCTGACAACGCGAGCGGCCCCTCAGAACCGCTGAGCCGTGATGAATTCGACGCCGCGATCCGTGCCGTGGGCGCCGAGCGTTATCACGACAAACATCCCTTCCATAAAATGCTGCATGGTGGGGAACTGTCCAAGGAACAAGTGCAAGCGTGGGCCCTCAACCGATACTGCTATCAGACGGCTGTGCCGCGTAAGGACGCCTCCATGATGTCACGGGTTCACGACAACGACCTGCGACGAGAATGGATGCACAGAATCGTTGATCATGACGGTCTCGATCGAGAAGCCGGTGGCATCGAGCGTTGGCTCGTCCTGACTGACGGCCTCGGGCTTGATCGCAACTATGTCATGAGCATGCGTGGCGCACTGCCAGCGACACGCTTCGCGGTGGAAGCTTATGTTCGGTATGTCCGCGAAGAGCCGCTTGTCGTCGCTGTGGCCTCTTCACTGACCGAGCTATTCGCGCCGAAAATCCACAAAGAGCGGATTTCCGGAATGCTGGAGAACTACGATTTCATCGACGAAAGCGTGATGGCCTATTTCAAGCGGCGACTCACTCAGGCCCCGCGGGACGCAGACTTCGCATTGGAGTATATCAAGCAACACGCTAGAAACCGCATCGAGCAGGAAGCCTGTATTGAAGCGGTCCGCTTCAAGTGCAACGTGCTGTGGGCACAGCTTGATGCGCTGCATCATGCCTATGTCGACGGATACATTCCGCCAGGTGCATTTCGACCCGGGGAAATGAATGGCTGAACCAAAAACGCCCTCGCGCCTCATCGTGCAAGCCGACAGCGTCATCAAGCTGCCGCGCCATATTAAATTGCGGCACGATGCAGGGCGCGGGATCTATCTTATACTGGCCCCAGAGCGGGTCTTTGAACCTGACGATGTTTCTGTCGAGGTCCTGAAACTGTGTGACGGAGAACGCTCCGTCGCCGCTATTGCACAAGTGCTGTCGGAGCAATTTCAGGCACCCGCCGACGTGATCCTCGCTGACATCATCGAGATGCTGCAGGACCTCGCAGACAAGGGAGTCGTAAAATCATGACAGACGTTCCGACGCTGCCTCTTGAAGCGGACGCGTCCAGTTCCGAATCCTGTGCCCGGGCGCCGGTTGGCCTATTGGCCGAGCTAACCCACCGCTGCCCTCTGCAATGTCCGTACTGTTCGAACCCAGTCGAACTGGAACGCTCCAACACCGAGCTGTCGACGGCCGATTGGCAAAGCGTCATGCGCCAAGCCGCTGAACTCGGCGTCCTCCAGATCCATTTGTCCGGTGGTGAGCCAACGGCACGACGAGATTTGGAAGACATCGTGAAGACCGCTGCCGAGGTTGGGCTTTACACCAATCTCATCACGGCCGGCGTACTGCTGACCAAAGAGCGCCTGGCCAAGCTGCAAGAGCTGGGCCTGGATCACGTGCAATTGTCAATCCAGGACGTTGATCCCGCGAATGCCGACCGCATCGCTGCTTACAAAGGCGGCTCGGACAAAAAGCGCGAAGTCGCACGATGGGTGCGCGAGCTGGACATGCCGTTGACGATCAACGCTCCGCTGCATCGGCAAAACATCGATAACCTGCCAGCCATTATCGACTACAGCGTCGAGGTGGGCGCTGGACGCCTGGAGGTCGCGCACATTCAATATTATGCCTGGGCCCTGAAGAACCGGGCGGCGCTCATGCCGACACGCGAAGCTTTCATGAAGACGGTCGAGATCGTCAACGAAGCCAAGGAGCGGTTGAAAGGCATTCTTGTTTTCGACTTCGTGGTGCCCGACTACTACGCGAAATACCCCAAGCCCTGCATGGGTGGCTGGGGCAAAGGGCTGATAAATGTCACGCCTTCGGGCCGCGTTCTGCCCTGCCACGCTTCCGAATCTCTGCCCGGGCTCGAATTCGACAATGTACGCGATCGACCGCTGGCGGATATCTGGCTCAATGGCCAGGCCTTCGAGAAGTTCCGCGGCACGGATTGGATGAAGGAGCCGTGCAGGTCATGTCCGCGCAAGGAAATCGACTTTGGCGGTTGCCGGTGTCAGGCCTACGCCTTGACTGGTGATGCGGCCAACACCGACCCTGCCTGCTCACTTTCGCCCTTGCACAAGGACTGGGCCAAGGTTGCCGAGGAAGAATCTCACAAGCCGGCGCCGGAGTTCACCTATCGGCGAATGGGTAAGAAAGAGCCTGCAACGACTGGTTAATGGTAAGCTTTTCCCTCAACCTGGCAGCGACAACGGCGGAAATTATCCTACAATAGTTGGAAAGTCCTAGTTGAACGGGTGCGATAGGTTCACGCAGAGTTCATAAAGGACTTGCCACGGTAGTAGTTCACCGTGCTATCCGCATAAGCTGCGCAACGTCTATTCAAAAACCCAGTGAGGGAGAACGTCTTTCAATGTTAAGGACACTTCTAGCTATCGCCATGATCGCCGCTGTTCCAGCTGCGGCTGTCGCCGAAGGTGACGTGAAGAAGGGCAAAAAGGTCTTCCGCAAGTGCAAAGCATGTCACGCTGTAGGTGAAAAGGCCAAGAACAAGGTCGGTCCTCAGCTCAATGGGGTCGTCGGCCGCAAAGCAGGTGCTGTCGAAGGCTATAAATACTCCAAAGCCATGCTTGACTCCGGCATTACGTGGGATGAAGCGAACCTCGACAAGTATCTCAAAAAGCCGAAAGATCTGGTCAAGGGTACAAAGATGATCTTTGCTGGCCTCAAGAAAGAAAAGCAGCGCCAGAATTTGATCGCTTTCTTGAAGACCTACGGCGCAGACGGCAAGCAAACGAAGTAGTCCGTTTGCCGGAAGCGACTGGCGGCTTTCGCCATTGAGAAGCTCATTAACGCCGCGCCGGATTTGCCGAGCGCGGCGTTATTCATTCCATCGGCTCGACGCCGTCCTTATCGATTTCCTCAAGCCACCGCGAGACTGCCTTGCCCTCGATGACGACGTCTGGGGCGATGTCCGACAGCGGGGCAAGCACGAACGCACGTACGGTGATATGCGGGTGCGGCAAGATCAGTTCGGCATCCGCAAAGCTTGTATCGCCATACAACAGCACGTCCAGATCGATCAGGCGCGGTCCCCACTTTTCAGCTCTCTTACGTCCCATTCGCTCCTCGGTCCGCAGGCATCGCCTGAGCAGATCACGGGGGCTGAGATGAGTGGCTACGCCAATGCAGGCGTTGACGAACCAGTCCTGATCCGTGTTGCCCCATGGCGGAGTCCGGTAATCGCGCGAACGCGCCAAAAGCCGCACGTCATCACCAGCCGTCAACAAGGTGATGGCGCGATCGATGTTGGCGATCTTGTCGCCGATATTCGAGCCTAACGCGATGAACGCGTCCGACGTCTTGCCATTGTCGTTCACCGCGTGTCTCCGCTCAGGGCTTCAATCAATCATACTTTAGGTATGAGAAGCGCAGGTCGCCCTGTGGCGTGCCCTCCAGGGCTCCACCTTCTGTGCCAGGCTGCCAACCAACGACATCTTCAATCTTCCTGGCCAACTCAAGATCCTTCATGGTAATGCCTTTGGCCGAATGTGTTTGCAATCGTACCTCGACCCAGGCGTAAGAGGCGGTCAGATCGGGATGATGCCAGGCCGCCTCGGCTAAGTGACCGACCGTGTTGATCACCATAAGCGTGCTCTTCCAGCTTGTTGTTTTGTACGTCCGGCGCACCCAGCCATCTTCCAGCTTCCATTGGGGTAGATTTTCAGCGAGCCAAGTCGTTACTTCGGCCTCCGCAAGCGGCTTTTCACCTTCGCTCATGTTGCTCTCTCCACTGGTTTGTTCAACATTGACCGGACACGAGCTTCAACTTACGCGACGACACTCTTGAGAGGCAAATGCCGTTGAGCCCATATCCAGACGCATCGACGCCCCTCGAAACGGGGCGTAAGGGCAGGCTCGTGCGTGTCAGCGCCCCAGCGCGGCTGCATTTAGGCTTTCTCGATCTTAACGGTGGTCTTGGCCGGCAATTCGGATCGATCGGGCTTGCGATAGACCAGCCGGCGACTCAATTGACACTCGGTCATGCCCCCGCCGACCAGGTCGAGGGGCTCGAAACGCGAAGGGCGCGGCGGACTCTCGAGCGGTTCAAATCGTTACTCAAGCTCGAGGGCGGCTACCGACTGGAAATCAGCCGCTCAATTCCGCCTCACGCGGGACTTGGTTCAGGAACACAACTGGCAATGGCGGTCGGGGCCGGGCTTGCCACAATTGAAGGACTTGCAACCAAGGTGCGTACCTTGGGTGAAATGCAGGACCGTGGCGCCCGTTCGGCTATTGGGATGGCGGCCTTCGAAGATGGTGGTTTTGTCGTCGATGGCGGACGCGGCAAGCGCGAAACGGCTGCGCCGATTATCGCGCGCGCCAATTTCCCATCGGCCTGGCGGATCCTTCTCGTGCTGGACCCCAAATGCCTGGGGGTCCACGGCGAGAGTGAGACCGTGGCGTTCGAAACACTGGCGCCAATGGATGAAGCGTTGAGCGCGGAAATGTGCCGGGTCACGCTGATGCAGCTACTGCCTGCGCTGGCCGAACAGGACATCGAGGCCTTCGGCGCGGCGGTCAGCGTGGTGCAGCGCATTAACGGTGCCTACTTCGCCAGCGCCCAAGGGGGCGGAATCTGGTCAAGTCCAGGCGTTGAAGGCGTTGTGAAGCGGATGGCGCAACTGGGCGCCGTCGGCATCGGCCAGAGTTCCTGGGGACCGACAGGCTTCGCGTTTGCTGCGTCGCAAGCGCATGCGGCGAGCATTCTGAGTGGTGTCGAGGATGACGCGCGTCGAGCCGACCTGAAAGTGATCATCGTGCGTGGCCGCAATCATGGCGCCAGTATCGAGTGCGCGGTGGCGGATCGGCTCAGTACCACTTCTTGAGCGCATTCCATCTTCGACCGCCCAGCTTCCGTGTGCATACTATCTTGCACCTACCCGTTCGGATAGGCGAAGAGCGACCATTTCGACTTTGGTGCAAGAACGAGCTGGCCAGGCCGACGGCGCTGACTCTATAACGGCTACGAGGCGGGCAACTCGACCCGCTGCGCAAAACAAGCCGGCAAGGAGACGTCTATGAGTGAGGCTACGCCCATCCTTCACATGTTCGCACCGCAAAAGCACATGAGCCCGTTCGATGTGAACATGGCCGCCGATGCCGGGTTCAAAGTGATCGTCCCCTACACCAATGTTGAACTGAGAGAAGTGACGGCGCTTGTCCAGGACGCCATCTTTTCGCGCCCTCCCGAATATGGCGTTCGTACAGGTGTGTTCGTCGGCGGCAAGGACGCGATTTTGGCCCTCGATATGATGAAGGCCGCGAAAGAGGCGCTTGTTCCACCGTTTCAACTTTCCGTTTTCGCCGACCCGGCCGGCTCTTTCACCACTGCCGCCGGAATGGTGGCGTGCGTCGAGAAGGTCTTGAAACAAAAACACAACCGCGACTTGAACGGCACGACTGTTGCCGTGTTCGGTGCGACCGGGGTCGTGGGGTTTGCGTCCAGCGTGATCGCTGCACTGGAAGGCGCAAAGGTCCGCATGATCGCCCACCGCGGCGTGGATCGCGTTTTCAAGGCCGCAGAGGTGGCCAAGGAACGTTTCGGGGTTGATCTCGAACCGGTACCTGGTGAAACGCCTGAGAAAAAACTGGAAATCATCAAGAGCGCCGAGGTCGTTTTCGCAGCCGCGGCCGCCGGTATTCAGGTCCTCAGTGCCCAGGAAATCCAAGCGGCCGACAAGCTGCTCGTTACCGCCGACGTCAACGCCGTGCCGCCCGCCGGCGTTGAAGGCATGGACTTGTTCATGAATGGCGAGCCGCTGCCGGGCTGCCCCGGGACCCTCGGTGTCGGCCCCTTGGCTATCGGCGATGTCAAGTACAAGACCGAAGCCGGATTGTTCAAGAGGATGATCTCGGCCACCGAGCCTGTCCATCTCGATTTCCGTGACGCTTTCAAACTCGCTCGGTCCTTTGTCGCTTGAACACTGAAACAATCCTCATCGCTGCGCTGTCAGGGCGGGCTCTTGCCCAATCAGCGCGGCGTGCCGGTTACATTCCACTCGTCGCCGACTGCTTTGGCGACGAGGACACGCGCGCATTGGCGGCGGACACACGCGTGCTGCGTACCGCGCTGCAACGGGGTTTCCGCGCGTCTGAGCTAACTGACGCCCTGGAAGAGATGTCTCAACGAGTGGACGGCGTCATCGCCGGTCTCGTTCTTGGCCCAGGGTTCGAGGACAGCGCCGACGTTGTCGCCGCGTTACAAACGCGCTTTCGGCTCCTTGGCTGCACCGCTGAGTGCATCGCGAAGTCCAAGGACCCGGCAACTTTTTTTGGACTCCTCAACGATCTAGGCATCGTCCATCCGCGCACATCTCTTGATCCGCCACAAAACGCCGCCGGTTGGCTCTCCAAACGTGTCGGCGGATGCGGCGGCCGACATATTCGCAGGCTTTCGAAAGCCCCTCCCGCACCGTCAGGCCGGTACTTTCAAGAAGAAATCGATGCCGAAACGGTATCGGTCCTAGCAATCGTTGGACGCGAAGGAACAGCATTCGGTTTCTCGCAACCCTGGTGCGCTCCCTATCACCGCGAACCATTCCGTTTTGGCGGATCGGTGAACGTGGAAGCGCTTGATGAAGACCTGGAAGCACGGCTCGTGGACGCGTGTCTGGCGCTCACCAAGCCTCTCGGTTTAATGGGGCTTGTATCCTTCGACTTCCTCGTCGGGCCGGACGAGGCCTATCTGATTGAGGTCAACCCGCGCCCGGGCGCGTCGCTCGATGTTCTGGATGATGCGAACGGCACACTGTTGTCCGCGCATGTGGCGGCCTGCCAAGGCAGAGATTTTGTTGATCTGCTTGCCAAGTCTTGGCGTCCTGGCGCCTGCGCGTCAGCCTACGTTTACGCTGATCAAGGTCCGCTGACCATTGGCGAAACCGACTGGCCGGACTGGGTCAGTGACCGACCCGCCGCCGGTAGCAGATTGGCAGCCGGCGCACCCATCGCAACCGTCCACGCAGAAGCGGAGACGGCATCGCAGTCCTTCAAGATTTGCCAGCAGAGGATCACAGAGCTACTGGCTATGCTATAGCAAACAAAAAACCAACCAAGGGGAACGCCGAGGATGTTAGCTGCGCCAAGTGACGGCATCAGCGTGAACGCGAACGCTGACCGCATCGTTGATCGGATCGTCTCGCAGGCCGATGCGCTGCGTTGCGAGGTCTCAATCGGAGATGCCGGGGAGCGCCGGATTGATTGCGGAGCCGCGGTTCCGGGCTGCCTGGAGCTTGGCCGACTGATGGCCGAGATCTGTATGGGGGGCCTGGGCACGATCCAGATCAACGCCAGCTCGCCGCTCGAAAAATGGCCGCTTGCAGTCATGGCGCACGCGACAGACCCAGTTCTTGCCTGCCTTGGCAGTCAATATGCCGGCTGGACCATCAGTGATGAGGCCAGCGGTTTTTTTGCATTGGGTTCCGGACCGGCACGGGCATTGTCACGCGTTGAAGCGCTCTATGACAAGCTCAGTTATACCGACGACCACGATAAGGCCGTCCTAGTCATTGAAGGCGATGCCGCGCCGCCCGCCAGCGTCGCGCGCTTGGTCGCCGGCGAATGCGGTGTGCCGACCAAGGATCTCACAATCCTGTTCGCGCCGACCTGGAGTCTTGCCGGCACGGTTCAGATCGGTGCCCGCATTCTCGAAGTTGCTTTGCACAAGGCGCACGAGCTGCACTTTCCGCTGGAGAACATCGTCGACGGCTATGGGATCGCACCGCTGCCACCTCCGATTCCGGATTTCGTAAAGGCGATGGGACGCACCAACGACGGCATCATCTACGGTGGCCGCATCCAGCTGTTTGTTCGTGGTGATGATGAAAAGGCCCGAGAATTGGCGGAAAACCTGCCTTCGTCGGGCTCAGCGGCCTACGGCAAACCGTTCGCCGAAATCTTCGCGGAGGTGGAAGGCGATTTCTACAAAATTGACCCGATGCTGTTCTCGCCCGCTGTCGTAACCGTTTCCAATCTCGATACCGGTACCTCCTACCATGCTGGAAAACTGGCCCCCGAGATCGTCGACGCCAGTTTCACTTGAGATGAATGGCGCGCGAGGCCGGAACTGCACCGTTGTCATCTTCGTCGAGGAAGATGGCGGCGATTGGCATGCCCGGCGACTGCGGCTCGCTATTGAAGGCTTGGGTGCTACGGTCATCACGACGTCGCTAAAGCGCTGTGCGTTCGATACGGACCTGCCGAGCGGCCTCGACATTCCCGGACTGGACGGAGAGCTGCCCGAGGGTGTCTTCGTACGGGCCGTCTCAAAAGGCTCGCTGGAGGAGATTACACTTCGGCTCGGTATCCTGCATGCACTGGGTGCGAGCGGGGTACGTGTTTGGAACGAGGCCCGCGTCATCGAGCGCTGCGTCGATAAGTCGACAGCAACTTTTTTGTTTCAAAAGGCCGGACTTCCAGTGCCGACAACGCGAGCTGCGGAAGGCCGCGAGAGGGCGATCGCTTATGCTGAAGGGCGGACGCCGCTGGTGCTCAAACCTCTGTTCGGATCGCAGGGAAACGGCATCCGCCGGGTTGATGACCCGGCTGACGTGCCGGCGGCGGAAGATGTCCGGGGTGTCTACTATCTGCAGCGCTATCTGCGGGCGGCCGAGGCCGACGAATTCTCGGACTGGCGCGTGCTCGTGTCCGCGGGTCGCATTGTCGGTGCGATGGCGCGACAGGGGCCCAACTGGGTCACCAACGTGCATCAAGGTGCACGCCCGGAAGCCGTCGAGCTTGATGCGGAAGCGCGTCAACTGGCGCTTGCCGCTGTCCGTGCGGTTGGCGCCGATTACGCTGGGGTCGACCTGATCCGCGACGAAGAAGGACGCCTGCTGGTACTGGAAATCAACTCCAATCCAGCCTGGAAGGGTCTGCAATCGATTTGCGATGAAGATATCGCCGCAGCGCTTGCCGGGGACTTTCTCGGCGCGGTCCGAATGACGATGTCAGCACAATGCAAATGAGTTATCCGCTCGACCAAGAGCAAATCCATGACGCCTTCCTGTCCGCTTGCCAGGCTGAACTGGAGGCGCTGAAACCTGGCAATGTCCACATTTACGGCGGTGGCCATGACATGGAGGTCGAGCATTTCGAGCGCGCCGCATTAGCCGCAGCTCCGCATATCGCTCAACAAGGAGTGCGCGTGGGGCGCCGGATACGCGGCGCCGTCGAAGCAAGTTTCGCAGCTGCCGGCTGCAATACGAACCTCGGCATCGTTCTTTTATGTGCTCCGGCTGCGTATGCCGCCGGTGAAGCGATCCCCGGGCAGGCTTTGCCAGTGAAGTTGGCAAAGGTGCTTGCCAATCTCGACGCTATCGACGCGCGGGAGACATTTGCTGCGATTGCTCACGCGAATCCCGGGGGTTTGGGCGCCGCGGAAAAAGGGGATGTGCGCAATACCGCAGAGATGACACTACGAGAGGCGATGGCGCTTGCCGCTGACCGAGATCGGATTGCGATGGCGTACGTGACCGATTTCGCAGATATCTTTGAGTTCGCTCTACCACTGTTAAAGGGAGCGCGCGAAAAAGCCGCAACGCCGGAACTGGCGGTCTCGACGTTGCACATCGGCTTGCTGGCTGAGTTCCCAGACACTCACGTCGCCCGGAAATACGGACATAGCGCCGCAGCGCAACTGCGCGACGAAGCCCGCAGAATCGCGGCTTTGATCGATCCTGTCGTAACTCCCGACGCGGTTCCACTGCTGGGTGAATTTGATGCATCGATGAAAGCGCGCGGCCTCAATCCAGGGACAACGGCCGACTTCGTGGTGGCAACATTGTTCATTGCCGGGCTGATCGGAGAAATCCGTCTTGGCGGAAGCGCTTAAGACTCTTGTCTTAGCCCGCTGCATCGGGCTATCAACGCGAGGCGCGTCGGCGCTGCTATCTGGCAACCGGATCGGGGCACGTTCCCGTTCGCTGACAACTGGGATAGTTCGCCCGAAGCTATCTTCAGGGCACCGCCCGTCCGGGCGGGGTTTATAATCGTTGGGTAAACTCTGGGAGGAGTTAAATCATGGCCAAGATCGACAAGGTTATGGTCGGCGAATCGCTCGTCGGCGATGGCAACGAAGTCGCCCACATCGACCTCATCATCGGTCCACGCGGTTCGGCAGCGGAAACGGCATTCTGTAATGCGCTGACAAACAACAAAGACGGCTTCACGACCTTGCTGGCCGTGGTTGCTCCGAACCTGCCGTGCAAACCGAACACGATCCTCTACAACAAGGTCACCATCAAGGATGCCCGTCAGGCCGTCCAAATGTTCGGCCCGGCCCAATACGCGGTCGCCAAGGCCGTGCAGGATTGCGTCGCAGAAGGCACGATCCCGGCAGACCAAGCTGATGATCTATACATTGCAGTTGGCGTCTTCATCCACTGGGAAGCCGCTGACGATGCTAAGATCCAGGACTACAACTACCGCGCCACCAAGGAATCAATTGAGCGCGCCGTAGCTGGCAAGCCGACAGCCGCGGAGGTCACTGCACAGCGCGATACTGCTGAGCATCCATTCGCTGCCAAGTCTTGAAGCGGAAACCGTCCTGAGCAGGGCAATAACAACACAAACGATGCCCCTCCAATGAAGGGGGGTCTGCTGCAGCGATTGGGTAATCTGCTTTCAGGCCGCTGGAAAGGCTAGACATCGGAATAGGCCGGCATCCGCTCAGGGTGCCGGCCTTTTCTACGACGCAGCCGTTACTATTCCAGCAGCGCGGTAAGGTCGCCGCATGATACAGATCCGTCATGCAAGCAGGATGCGACGAGCGCTCCGCAGCCCAACCTTCGGAGCAGACGCAAATCATCGATGTTTCTGACACCGCCCGCAGCCAGCACTTCCCGGTCCGCGGCGCGCTGCTTGATGGCTTTCAAGCGGTCAAGACCCGGACCGGCGCCGCGGCCGACACGGTCCAGTGTCATGACGATGAGCGTGTCCGGCCAATTTGAGGGGTCTTCAAACACGGCAAGCGGTCCAAGCCGCTCCTCGCCGCGCCAGTCAAGCGACAAGGCAAACGCGCCATTCAGGCGATCGCTGATCCTTTCAAGCTCCGCCACAGACCCCAAGGTCTCGGAGCCGATCACCGGCGTCGTACGCGGGCAAAGTGCGAGACTTTTGACATCCGAGGCGTTCGCAGATCCGTTATCAACGAGAAGCTGGAGTTTCGGGAACGCGCTGGAGATGCGCCGAACCGTTTCCTGATCGCGGCGACCGCCTTCAATACCATCCAGGTCGGCCACATAGAGCCTATTGAACCCGGCAAAAAAATCGATCAGGCCTGCAACGACGTCAATAGGATCATCAGTGCCCGGCGCTAGCGGAGACTTCACCGGCTTATAATTCGTGCGGTCGCCGCCAACGGCCCGAACCACCGCGCCTTGCTTTAAATCGATAACCGGGATCACATGCAAAACTGGCGACCTTTTTTTTGATATCCTCACCACCAGGCCAAGGCCGGCGTGAGCGAGGAAGGAACAAATGACTATCACAGTTGGGCTGGACGTCGGAGGCGCTCACCTCAAGGTCGCCCGGTTTGAGAACAACGCTCTGGTCGACGTGCGCCAGTTCGCCTGTCCGCTATGGAAAGGGCTTGAGAACCTCGGCCATTCGCTCAATGCGGCCGTGCCACTGCTCTCGGGAGCTCAACACGTGGCAATCACCATGACGGGCGAACTCTCGGACCTTTTCGACAGCCGCAGGAAAGGCGTCGTGGTGTTGGCAGACAGCCTCACCGCAGCATTTGGACACAAGGCACAATTCTTCCTCGGCCGCCGGGGCTTTTGCGATGCTGAAACCGCAAAAACCCATCCCGATGATACCGGGTCGATGAACTTCCTGGCCACGGCCGAGGCTGTTGGCCGTCACAGGAAGAGCGCGCTCCTCATTGACTTCGGCTCGACGACGGTCGATCTCGTCACGGTTCGTGGCGGTGTTCCCGAAGCCTTCGGCATCAGCGACGCAGAGCGTCAGACGACTGGCGAACTTGTCTATACGGGCCTGACCCGCACGGCAGTGATGGGCGTGGTGACATCCGCGCCTTTTCAAGGTCGCTGGGTGGGGCTGGCGCGGGAATACCTTGCAACAATGGCGGACGTTCGCCGTGTGCTCGGCGAGGACCTGGAGGATATCGACTTGCAAGCGACCGCCGACGGTCGCGGTAAGTCACAAGAGGAGAGCCTGGCAAGGCTGGCCCGAATGCTCGGGCGTGAAAGCGATTTCGGTACTTTGGCGGCCTGGCGTGTCACCGCCAGCTACATTCGGGAAGCGCAGTTACGCTCCATCGTCGATGGAGCGAGTTTGGTCATGTCGGCCAGGCCGCTGCCGACCGGGGCGCCGGTGGTTGCGGCCGGCATTGGTGAACGAGAGGTGGTCGAGGTCGCCGGACGGCTTGGCCGAAATTGCGAGAGCTTCGGTCAAATCCTCGGCCTTGATGGTGCTTTAATGACTGCTGCCACGCATCATGCACCGGCCGTCGCAGTCGGCCTGTTGCTGCAACAAGCAGCGAAAACTGCGACGCGAGCCGAGTTGTAGCTGGGAATTAGACGCGAGTAATCACTCTGCTGAGTGTTATCGTGCAGCAACTCGTTAGCCACTTTTTTTGTTTATCTCACCGTTACTTCCTCAATTTGGCTAAACTGTTGTGTGGGGCGCCGTTGCTGTCGCTGCAGCACCCAATTCTCATTTTAGTTGGCCGAGCCGAATTGCGCGGTCCGCGTCGTAACAAATGTCAATCGAGGCTAGTCATGATCCGTACGATCACTCTCGCTGTCGCACTCATCTTCATTGGCACCGCTGCAAACGCCGGTGGTCATTACACCCACAAACTCTGCCATGGGAAAACCATGCGCGGTCAGACCGTCGACTTCCGCTGCGGTATTGCCGAGACCTGCTGCTTCGACAAAGTTCGCGCCAAGGGCTACTGCGGCAAGAAAACCGGCCGCCGCCTGATGGGCCGCTGCATGATTAAACTGGGCCGCTGAGCCTAAGCCAATTGGGCTTCGAAACGGGCTGCTTTTGCGGCCCGTCTTTCGTTTGGACCGCGTCTTACGCCCCGACTTGCGCGGAGTCGCCTTGAGCAACCGCTCTTTCTCGCTCCTCCGCCAGCGTGGTGAGGCCGAAGTCGTCGAGGATGGCGTAGAAGGCCGGCACGGCAAATAGAACGAGAACGGTGGAAGCTATCAGGCCGAAAGCCAGGCTTGTTACCAGCGGTATAAGGACCTGTGCCTGAAGGCTCGTTTCGGCCAACAACGGGAAGAGCCCGGCAATGGTGGTCAGAGAGGTCAGAAGGATCGCTCTGAAGCGAGCCTTCGTGGCGCGTGGCGCAACCTGAGCCACGGTGCTACCGGGAGCATGGTGCTCCTTGATCTGATGCACCAATAGGATCGAGTCGTTCACGACGACCCCGGCCAGAGCCGCGAAACCGAGTAGACTCGGCATTGTGAAATCAAGCCCCATGAGGATGTGCCCGACCACCGCGCCGATGAAGGCGAACGGGATCAGGATCATGACGACGACTGGCTCGATGTAGCTGCGGAACTGGAAGCTCAAGACGAGATACACACCAATCAAGCCAATGACGAAGCCGGTGATCATCGAGGCGCCGGTTTGTCCGGCCTCCTTGTTCTGACCGGCAATCGTCACCTTAATATCCGGGTGGCGCTCTTCGAATCCGGGCAGAAACCTCTGGACCGTATCGTTCACAACCTCATTGGCATTCGCCAGGCGCGTATCCACGTCGCCCTCGATGGTGACCGTGCGGCGTCCATCGATGCGGTTGACGCGCGCGTATCCGCGGTCATCGCGCAATGTCGCAACAGCGGAAAGCGGCACCTGGGCGCCATCGGACATCGTGATTACGAAGTTGTCGAGCGTGGCACGGCTCGTCCGGTCCTCTCTCGCCAGCCTGGCATCAATCTCAAGCCCTCCGGTATCGACCTGCAGTTCATTAACGGTCGTGCCGAAGAAGGCTGCACGAAGCTGGTTTGCAACCTCATCGGCTCGCAGGCCAAGTGCCACTCCCTCCTCACGCATGCGGATCTTGATCTCCGGCTTGCCGAGGCGCAGGTCATCCATCAGCCCGACAACACCTTCATAACGGCTGAGCCAAGCCCGCAACTCCTTGCTAGCTGATTTCAACGCCTCCAGGTCACGGCCGCTTAAACGGATCTCAATAGCGCGCCCCGCCGGGCCGAGAGAGGGTTCGGTGAACTTCAACGCGATGACGTCCGGCATGATACCGGTCTCGCGGCGCCATTCGGCCAGTAAGGCCTCGTTGTCGATCGTGCGCACGTCCGACGAAAGGACATCAATGCTGACGGTCGCGACGTGGGCTCCGGCCTCATGCGCATCGGTATTCTCGTTGTACTTCACAGTGCGATTAACGAGGAGCGGAGCAGCCCCAGGTTGCTCTGGCGAGAGCCGCTCATTGATACGCAGGATCGCCTCTTCAATTTGGGCAACGGCGGACTGTGTGCGTTCCAGGGGCGTACCTTGTGGCAGCAGAATGCGCGCCTCGAGCGTATCGCCGTCGAGCTCGGGGAAGGCGCTGAATTTCAATACACCCGTGACCATTGCCGAAACCGCCAGCAGCAGCGCGGCAAAAGCTAGACCGGCGGTCAGGTAGCGGGCCTTGACGCAGACAGAGCAGAAAACACCGACAATATTTTCGCGAACCCATGACAGTCCGTCACCCACCTTGCGTTGAACCCAGCCATCCCTGGGATTGCCCTTTGCAAGGGCGTGGGACAAGTGATGGGGGAGTATCAAGAAAGCTTCGACCAGAGAGGCGGCGAGTACGGCAATCATGACCACCGGAATGACGCGCAGCAGCTGGCCGATGTCGCCTTGCAGAAACGCCAGCGAGCCAAAAACACACAATGTGGTCAAGAACGACGCGATAACTCCGGGCAGGACTTCCTGTGCGCCTCGGGTTGCCGCATCGGCCGGCGGCAGACCGGCTTCACTATGGCGCGCGATGTTCTCAGAAATAACGATGGCGTCGTCCATCAGCAGACCGACGACGATCAACAATCCGACCATGGTCAGCATATTGATCGAGTAGCCAAGGAGCGCCATTACCGCGATGCCGCCCATGAAGGCGACCGGAAGCCCCATGCTGATCCAGAACGCATAGCGCCAGCCGAAGAACAGCCACGTGACCAGGAACACCAGAGCCAGCCCCTGGGCCCCGTTGTTGAGAAGGAGATTGAGGCGGTCGCGCACAATGCTTGCGGTGTCATTGACGACCGTCAGCGTTACGCCAGGCGGCGCCTGCGGTCTTTCCTCGTCCAAGAAGGCGTTGATGCGGTCGATGACCTTTAGGGTATCTTCCTGTTCGGTCTTTGTGACCTGCAACAAAGCGGCCGCCTGACCGTTGAAGCGAATCTGGACCTCGTCCTTCTCAAAGCGATCGTCGATTTCCGCGATGGCACCCAGGCGAATCTGGCCGCCGCCCGGATCGCTGATGACGATGAGATCCTTGAGCGAGTCGATGTTGTCGCGCTCGTCATCAAACCGGAGAAGAATCTCACCGTCCTGCGTTTCGACGCTTCCTGCGGGAAGATCCACATTCTGCTTGCGAATGGCGTCTGCTATTCCGGAGAGACTGAGACCGAACTGGCGCAGCAGCCCATCGCGGATCTCGATGCGCAGCTGCCGATCGGAAAAGCCCAGCACCTCGATCTTTGGAATCCCGCCGAAGGCCTTCATGCGGTCCTTCAGCTGTTCGGCATAGACGCGCAGGTCGGTAAGATCTTGCGGACCTGTCACGGCGACGGAAGCGACGAAATCGGTGCGGCCGAGCTGTTTGATGGTCGGCTCCTCGGCTTCGTCTGGAAAGTCGTCGATGGCATCGATTTCGGTCTTCACGTCGGCGAAAAAGCGGTCGAGATTGCCTCCTTCGGCCATTTCGACCGTCGCCTTGCCCTGCCCCTCGCGGGACTCGCAAAGGACCTCCACAACGCCATCCACCGAGTCGACCGCGTCTTCTATCCGTTGGCAGATTCCGTCTTCGACATCCTCCGGCGCGGCACCTGGAAACAGAACCATGATTTCCAATTTATTGGGCTCGACGCGTGGGAAGGTCTCACGCTGCAACGTCGGAGCGGCCACCGCACCGACAGCAAGGAACGCGATCATCAGCAAGTTCGCGATGGTCGGGTGCTTGGTGAAGAACTCGATCACTGCTGAACCTCGCCGGCCACCTTGCGTTTTGCCGCCGCTGCCGCAGCACCTTGGGCCTCCGGAGTCTCGGCGAATGGATTCAGCAGCATGCCATCGATAGCTGGCGAGAGATCACTGAGGACGACGCGTTCACCCATTTCCAGGCCACTTTCAATCACCGCCTCGCTGCCCTGTTCAGCGAGAACCTTGACCGGTTTGATGCGCAGGCGGTTGTCTTTGTCGATCGTGTAGACGCGTCCCTCATGAACGGCGGACCTCGGGATTACGATGCGGCCTGTTGTCGGCGGCCCCGAAATCTCGACCTCGACGAACATGCCCTTGACCAGCGGCGGCCGCACGATCGGCTTGATGCCTTCATAGGGCTTGTCGACGGATACGATGACACCAACGGTTCGCGTCTTGGGATCCACGGTCTCGGACGTTCGAAGAAGTTGCGCTGGCCATGTCACGTCGCGCGCATTCGAGCGCAAGCGGACCGTCGCCGACCAACCCATGCGTTTGAAGACTTCCTTGATGCCGCCGCTGCGAATTCTCTCAACAGTGAAATCCTTGGGAAGCGTCAGCTTCAAAAATGTATGGAAGCGGTCCTGCGGGATCTCGGCTTCGACCTCGGCCGTATCGATATCGTCCGCCTCAGCCAGCTCCGCGCCGACTCCGACAAACTGCGTGCGTTCGACGTCGACGGTTGCGATCCGGGCATCGAATGGTAGCGAAATCCGGGTTCGCGCGAGGTTGAGGCGAGCCGTCTCCAGCTTGGTCTTGTTGACGTCGACCTGACGTCTTTGGGCGTCAATCCGCGTCGGAAAAAGACGGATTGAGTTTTCAAGATTAAGGACACTTGCTTGCTGCTGAAGGACGGCCCGTTCGGTATCCTCAACGGAAAGCGAGCTAACGGTGCCGCGCTGTGCAAGCTCTTTCTTCCTTTCCAAATCCCTTTGTTTGATACCTAGCGACCGCTGCTCAATCGCGAGCGAGCGCCGGGCGTTGTCTTCCTCGGCCTTCAACTCCACGAGTTTTGCCTCGGCCGAACGTAGATTGGCTTCGGCCTCCTGGACCGCCAAGGTGTAGTCCTGAGGGCTGATCCTGATGATCTCAGTCCCGGCATCCATTATCGCGCCGCTGCGCAGACGGGGCTCAACATATTCGACGCGACCGGCGACCTGGGCCACAGCGTTCCACGTCCGGGGAGGCTGGACGGCGCCGTAACCAATTGCTCGCGGTTTGAACTCGGTCGGCTTGACCGTCAGTGCCCGTACTGCGGTCGAACGCTCAGATGGCGGCGTCTGTTTCGGCGGCTCTCGCAGATTTAGGCCGAAGACCAATAGCGCCGCGGCGGCAACGACCGGCACACCGAACGCTAGAAGACGCGCTAAGCCCTTGCGAATGCTCATTTTCTGCTCCCCAACTTCGGCCGCAGGATGCACCTCTGCTGACCAAGTTCCGAGCGCAGACTAGGCTCTCATTAAGGAGTAGGAAAGGCGGCGTTTCGCTGCTGTCAGCTCATATGGAACCGGATTGTACGGCCGATGGCGAAGGCGCGTTGTTCGATCTCGACGGGAATTTCGCAGGCCAGCGGAATGTTGTCCTGGCGTTCCTTAAAGACGCGAGCGTTCCAATCGTATTTTTCCTGTAACGCACCGACCTGCCCGGCAACGTCCTCGCCTTTCGCAGCACGCCTCCTCAGATCGGCGATTTTGCTGCTTTGCTCTTGCAGGCGCTTTGAACGAGCAACCTGCCGTCTCTGAAAACGCTCGATGCCGGTCACCACGCTGGAGCGAACCTTGTTGGTTTCATCCAAGACACCTGCGAAGAGCAAAGTGAGACGTTTGTCGCGCTCAGGGCCCTCCGGCATCGTCTCGGCGAATTTCTGTATCTCTTCTTCAGCCGTCTCCATGGGAACGCGGCGGCTGACCACCAAACGCACAAGCGCGCCAACCTCCCGGTCCTCCCACCACTTCGTGAGATCATCAACGGGCGGCCCGTCCCAGAGCTGGGCGGAGGTCAGCTTTTCCACCTTGCGCTGAACACAAGGCCAGTCCGGATTGGCGGTGTCGATGGCAAGCGCCGGGGTTGCAATCACAAGGCTCAGGGCTATGACCAAGCCCCGCGGGTACAGGTGAACTTTCATTGGGAGCTATCCTCTTGGTCCGCCGCGCCTTGCAATCAGCCCCTTGGACGGGTTGTAGGCGAAAATCGCGGCGCCTAGGAAAAACACAAGACAACCCAACACAACCAGGAATGCCGTCACATTGAGCTGCCCGTAGAAGGCAAAGCGGATCAACTCGACGGCGTGGGTGAAGGGATTAAACCAGCAAATCTCGTAGAGCAGCGGGCTTGATTCACGGATTTTCCAGAGCGGATACAGCGCCGACGACGCGAAGAACATCGGGAAAATAACGAAGTTCATCACGCCGGCAAAATTCTCCAGCTGTCGGATAACCGATGACATGAACAGTGCAAGTGCTCCCAGCATCAGTCCCGACATGACGATCGCCGGCAGCACGGTGATGTAACCGTTGAAGGGCGGCGGTATGGAGATACCGAAGAAGTCATCGCCTTGGCCGACGCCGATCTGCAGGGCCGGCCAGTCCGGCTCAATCTCCCAGAAATAGGCGATGAACAGGAACGTATAGACCTGCAGCAGCGCAACAGCCACACCGCCAAGGAGCTTGGACGACAACAGGAACCAGCGGGGAAATGGACTCACGAGCAGCGTGCGCATGGCCCCGGTTTCGCGATCGTAGACCATCGAGAGCGAGGACTGCATGGCGTTGAATAAGAGAATCATGCCGAGTAGGCCCGGCGTGACGTAGGTTTCATAAAGAACGTAGGTCTGGTAGGGCGGAATAATCGAAATCCCGAGCACCTGGCGGAAACCTGCAGCGAAAATGAACAGCCACACCAGGGGCCGCACCAGTGCCGACAAAAACCGTTCTCGCTGGTGCAGGAAGCGCAAAACCTCGCGCCATACGATACCGCGAAAGCAGTTGAAATATGCCAGGAGCCCATGCCGGCGGTAAGCCCGCCCGCCCGGTGCATTAGGCGGCTTCAAGGTTTCAGCGATAGCTTCGACACTCATGCCAGCTCCGCTTGGGTTGTCCCGGTCAAAGCCCGGAAGGCCTCCGACACGCTGTCGGCGCCGGCATGCTCACGTAGCCCCGGCACAGTTCCGGAGAAGAGGACTTTACCCTTATGAAGCACAACGATGCGATCGGTATTTTCGATCTCGTCGATAAGGTGCGTTGCCCACAAGACACCGATGCCATGAGTCGCGACCAATTCGCGGACAATCGATATCACGCTTTCACGCGACCCGATGTCGAGGCCAACGGTAGGTTCGTCCAAGATAAGAAGCCCTGGGCGGTGCAGCATACAGCGGGCGATTTCAACACGACGCGCCTGGCCGCCAGAAAGGTGGCGAATCTTCTCATTGGCCCGTTCGCCCAGACCGACAAGCTCAAGAGCCGCAACAGCCCGGCGCTTGGATTCTCCGGGGCCGAGGCCGTGTAGGGCTGCGTGGTAGGTCAGATTCTGCAGCAAGCTGAGGTCCGCATCCAGCGTGCGGGCCTGAAAGACGACGCCCAGTCGTTGTAGCGCGGCGGAAGGTTGCCGGCGCACATCCTTGCCGAGGATGTCTATCGTCCCCGATGTATTGTCGTAAAGTCTGGTGATGAGGGCAAATAGCGTTGACTTGCCAGCGCCATTCAGTCCGAGCAACACGGTAAAGCCGCCCGTTGGCACCGTCAGGGAAACATCGTCGAGCGCCTGCATACTGCCGAAACGGTGCGACACATCGCGAACCGTCAGCGCATCCAGGGACTCGCTCATCTGTTTGACGCTGGCATCCATTACTTGACCGAAATGACCCCTTTCATGCCTTTGTGCTCGAGGCCATCACAGACCCATTCGTATTTTCCAGGCTTGATCGGCGTGAAGAACAACTCCGCGGAACCTTCCCGCTCGAACTCGATTTCGTAGACTGCCTGGACCTTCAGCTCAACCTTGTTCACCTCGATCTTGCGGAACCAGACGTTCTGAAAGAACTCCGGAGCCGTAAACGCGCATTCCTTCGCCCCCGTCGCTTTCAGCCACAGCCGATAGCCTTTGCCGGTTTCGAGCTCATACTTGTGATCAGAGACACCGTACCCAGCGGCGCCGAGACCAAGCTCCAAATCAGGCAGCCGCTGGGCGCGCTGGACGAGGAAACCCTCTGCGAAGACGGCGGTTGCTGTCAGTACTGTTACAGCGAATGTGAACGCGGCGGTGAACTTCATTAGTGTTTTCACTCCCTCTGTGGCTTTGATCGTGGCCGGTCGGCCCTAGTCCTTGGCGACAACAACACCCCAGGGGTATCGGCCGACGGTTATCGACTTGAAGGCGCGCTCTTTTCTGACATCCACGGCGGTGACGTCGTTTGACGTGCCGTTCGTGGTCAAAATCAGCTTCTCATCAGGGGTGAAGGCGAGATTCCAGACCCGCTGGCCAACGAGTATGTACTTTTCGACTTCGAACGTCTTGGCATTGATCACGGCGATCCGATTGGCAGGTCCCAGCGCGACGAATGCCTTTGTTCCCGCCTTGTTGATGCGGATCCCAACCGGCTGAATCGCATCCGCGTTCACGCCAGGGATTTCAAAGGTAATCTTATGGATCGGCTTTTTGGTCTCCACATCGATGATTGTCACCGTACCGCCGATCTCAGCGGAGACCCACAGAAGCTTGCCATCTGAGGTGAACTGCGCAACGCGGGGGCGGTTATCGACCAGGATGTTCGCGATTGTCTCGTTTGTCTCGGTATCGATGAAGTGGGCCATGTTGGTCGTCTCGGACGTATTGACGACATATCGGCCATCAGGGCTGACACCCATGCCCTCCGGTTCGACGCCGACCGGCACCTCCGCCTCGATCCTCCCGGTGTCGATGTTCACAACCGTGACGATGTTATCGTCTTCGTTGGCGATGTAGAGCGGGTTGCCGGACGGATGGAGATCGAACAATTCGGGATCTGGACCCGAGGGCAGGGTCTTTATGAACTCGTAGGTTTTTGCATCGTAGACCTCGACCCGGTTGTCATCACTCGCGCAAACCAGCAGCCAGGTGTCGTCCTTGGCTAACATGATACCGCGTGGCCTTTGGCCGACCTTCATGGTGTGAATGACCTTGAGCTTCTTGGTATCGATGACGCTGATGGTGTTGTCTTTTTCGTTCGACACAAAGGCTCTGAAGGCGTGCGCCGGCAGTGTGGCAGCGCCGATCGCGGCGCTGACCACAAGACAAGACAAGGCGTTTCTATAGACGGCTCTCACGATGCGCAGTCCCTTTGTGCTGTTGTGTCGTAACGTCCCATTGGCTTTGGCGAACTCCAAAACATCAGGTGTGTTGCTGCTAATCGAAGGCCGTGCACTTGGTCTCCGGACGGTCAACGCCGAGCGTGTCCAGTATCGTCAGGTGGTGCAAGAACCCGGGCTGCGGGGAGACAGTCACGTGCAGCATTGGAGTTGCAACAAAGATCGGCTGACGAAGCTGAGCGTTCCATGGGCGATAGGTCAGCTTCTGCCCTTTAAACGCCGCAAGTTCAAACTTGTCCGACAACATGTAGTCGATCAGCGTCTTCGGATCGCCGCTACCGGTGCGCGTGGCGGCTTCGCCAATCGAACGCACCGCCATCCAGGCCGCGTAATCGAGCTGCCTCATATCGCGACCAACCTTGCGATTGAACCGATTTTGAAACTGGCTGGCCCCCCAGAGTTCCGAAGCTGGATGCCAGGTCGTCGGAAACAGCCCATGCGTCCCCGCGACGGGTCGCGCCTTCCAAGTCCGGAATGGGAAATAGTCTCCAAATTGACGCGCCTCGTCGGCGACGAGGAGGACGTCGTAATCGGGAAACTTCTGGGTGAAGGTTGGGATCTGCTTTTGAACCTGCTCAAAGCCGCCATCGGCGCGGCGGCTGCCGGCCTCATACCTGAATTCCTCTTCGGCAAGAAGTTTCAAGCCGAACCGTTTGAGCGAGCGCTTCAGTGAGGCGGCGTAGAGTTTGTCTTCTGGTTTTGGTCCCGTAACCAAAACGATCCGGCGCCACTGCTTCCACGCCAGATACTGGGCCAGAGCGTCGGTCAGCATCGCGTACGAGGCGGCGGTGTGCTTCACGTTGAGGCGGCAATCCTGATCGCGTAAGCGCTGATCGCGCGCGCCTGCATTAAAGATGACCGCGGGCATGTCGCTAAGTGCATCGGAGAGTGCTAATAGCGTGTCCGCGCCGACATCGACGACAAAGAAGCCGAAGCCATCCTTTGCCTTGGCGACGACTTTTTCGATCAGCTCCTCGGGCTTCGAGCTGGAGATCGTCTCGGTGGTGAACTTCTGTTTGAGAAAGCGGCCGGTTGTATTGTTATCGTCGATGCCAAGCGCAACACCGGCAGCCCCCTCGTCGTCAGGAGGAAACTCAAGAAGCGATAGCGGCGGCAAGCGTTCGCGATCTTCCTTCACGTAAACAATAGGAATGTTCGTAACGTCAGCACTCTTGGCTGCCGGGGCAGCGCGGGCGTCGAACGGTCCTACGATTGGAGTGACGCCTGCTAGGGCGGCAGCGCAAACCGCGACACTCAGTTGTCGCATTAGCCGCGGCATCAGCGAATACACGAACTGCTTCGCCCTTCTCATGATGAAACGCGTCTCCTCCCGAAATCTTTATTTTGCACTGAGAATTAGTGACATTTCTCTTCGTGACAAGTGTCAGTATGGGAAATGGTCGGGCCAAGTGGAAGAGTAGAGCTGTCCCATCCGATCAAATATTTCTTATGACGACTTAAGGTACATTTGATGGCCTAAGCCCGTTTGATCGCCTTTCTACTCGTGACTTCCCTGCATACGTCTAATAAGTGAAAGAGTATGCGAACTGTGACCTCATGAAATCGGGAAAAATCGGCAGCGAGTTACAGGAATGATTGATTGTAAAAACAGAATGAGACTGCTCAGTGGGCTGACACTCGCCCTGGCGTTTTTGTTGGCTGCGATGGTGCCGGCGCATGCCGCGCAGCGGGCGGCGGTGCTGCCGTTCGAAATGCACATTGAGTTGCAGATGGATGGCTTGAGCCTCTACGGCCTGCCACCGAAGCCCAAAAAGGCGGAGGCGGAGAGACTGGAGCTGGTCCGAGAGGAACTGGTCAAGATGCTGGAAAGCCGCGGGGCCTATGACATTGTTGACCTTTCCGAGCATGCTTCCGATATCAAGCGGGCCGCGCCTTTTTCGTACTGCGACGGATGTGAGGTTGAATTCGGCAAACGCGTTAACGCTGATGTCACCATGCTTGGCGTCGTTCAAAAAGCCTCGGAGATGATGCTTAACGTCGCCATCTACGTGCGCGACGTCGAGACCGGGAAGCTTGCGAAGTCGATGCTCGTCAGCATTATGCAGAATGACGACACGGGCTGGCTTCGGGCCGTCCGCCATATGGTCAAGAACCGCCTTGCGCCTGAGAGTGAGACCAAGTGAGCATCAAAGATCTGGACCTAAACCGACGTGATGTCCTGGCCGCAGGCCTGGCCGGCACGGCAGCTTTGGTCGTTCCTCATTCGTCCTGGGCGTCGGGCAGCCTACGCGTGGGCTCTTTGAAATTCGGTTCACTCGCCTGGCTCATGGACACGGTCATTAACGAAGGGCTCGACAAATCTAACGGCTTCAAATTGGAAGTTGTCGACATGGCATCGACCGGCGCGGCGAAGATCGCCTTGCTGTCTGGCGATGCCGACATCGTTGTCAGCGACTGGCCATGGGCCATGCGGCAACGCTCGGAAGGCGAAGACGTGCAATTCGCGCCCTATTCGTCGGCGCTCGGTTCGGTGATGGTGACCAGCGACAGCCCGATCAAAACCGTCGCCGACCTGCAAGGAAAGCGTCTTGGTATCGCTGGTACGGCACTCGATAAGAGCTGGCTGCTGTTGAGAGCGTATGCGCGTAAACAAACAGGACGGGATCTGGCGGAGGTGGTTTCGCCCATTTTTGGTGCGGCACCACTCATCACCGAGCAGATTCGGCAGGGCCGTGTTGACGCGGCTTTGAATTTCTGGACTTTCTCGGCCCGCCTTCAGGGAGCTGGATACCGGGAGCTCATCTCAATGGCCGACGTGCTGTCCGGGCTTGGCGTCTCGCCAGTGCCGTCTCTTGTCGGATTCATCTGGGACGAGAAAAAAACAGCGGGCAAGTCGAAGGAGGTCGCTAACTTCCTGATAGCTGTAACCGCGGCGAATAAGGTGCTGGCAACGTCCGACGACGCCTGGTTAAGGCTGAAACCCAACATGCGCGTCAAGAGCGACGCGGAGTTTGAGGCTCTGAAAGCTTATTATCGCGCCGGAATTCCGGAGGGATGGTCATCGGCGCAGTCGGCTTCGGCGGAGAAACTGTTCGGGTTGCTCGTCGAACTCGGTGAAAAGACGCTGGTCGGCGGTAACACGAAATTTGATCCGGCACTGTTCTATGGCGCTTGAAAACCAAACAGTTGGAACGGGTCGCGTTGGGCGCGGGATCGTCGGCAGCGTTCTTATCGGCCGTCTCGGCTGGACGCTGATCTCGTTTCTGACGCTCATTGCCTTGTGGGCGCTCGTTGCCGCGCTCCTGCAAAGCCGACTGTTTCCCGGCCCGCTGGAAGTCGGGGCTAAATTCGCCTCGGAGGCCGCCAGCGGTGAACTTGCCTATCACGTCGGAATCACGCTGGCCCGCGTTGCGGTTGCGTTCTTTCTCGCCATGGTCATTGGTTGCGCCATCGGTATCGCGCTTGGAGTTGCCAAAGGTGCCGACCAGTTCTTTGATACCTGGCTGATATTCTTCCTCAACCTGCCGGCGCTGGTGACCATTATCCTTTGCTATGTGTGGTTTGGCCTGACCGAGGTCGCAGCCATCCTCGCAGTCGCGATAAACAAGATCCCCAATGTCGCCGTTACGGTGCGCGAGGGTGCGCGCAGCCTGTCGCGCGATCTTGACGAGATGGCGACGATCTACCGTTTCGGAACCTGGAAGACGTTGCGCCATGTGACGATCCCGCAGCTCGCACCGTTCTTCGCGGCGGCGGCTCGCGGTGGACTTGCGCTGGTCTGGAAGATCGTGCTGGTGGTGGAACTGCTCGGCCGCCCGAATGGTGTCGGGCATCAGCTGCACATAGCTTTCCAGTTGTTCGACGTCCCTATGATCCTGGCCTATGCAATTGCGTTCATTTTGGTGGTTCAGATCATCGAAATCGGTGTCCTGCAGCCGCTGGAAGCCCGCGTGAACCGGTGGCGCCGATGACCCGAGCTGAACCCGCGATCCGCGTATCTATCGAGCAGAAAGTGTTTCCGGCCATCGCCGATCGGCCCGAGCACGTCGTGCTGGCAGGTGTTGAGCTGACCATCGAGCGCGGCTCGTTCGTGGTGCTGACAGGGCCGTCGGGCTGTGGCAAATCGACGATGCTGAATATCGTCGCCGGTCTCGACACAGAGTACGAAGGCGCCGTCGTGTTCGGCGAGGATACCGCCAAACTCGCATTCATGTTTCAGACGCCGCGGCTGTTACCGTGGCGAACGGTCGAGGAGAATGTCGCGCTGGTCCTCGACGACGACACTCCGAACCCGACAGAGAAGGTCGCGGCGATCCTGTTGCGCGTCGGTCTGAGCGAAGCAGCCAATGCCTATCCCGAGCGTCTTTCGCTTGGGATGCAGCGCCGGGCGGCGCTGGCAAGAGCTTTCGTCATCGAGCCCGACATTCTGTTAATGGATGAGCCGTTCGTTTCGCTCGACGATCCAAGCGCCGACAGCCTGAGGGCACTGCTGATCGAACTGTGGAACCGGCGGCCAACAACGGTTCTGTTCGTGACCCATGACCGGATAGAAGCCGTTATGCTGGCGACACGCCTGATCCGGCTGGGCGGCCGACCCGCTCACATCGTGCAAGACACCGGCGTCGATCTCAGCCCCGACGAACGGCTTGACCGCGAAAAGGTGCTGGCCTGGCGCATGCGCTTGTTCGAGAATGCCTGAATGAACCGGCTGGCGGCGCGCGCGCGCTTCACACTTAATACGACCCCGTTGATGCTGGCGAGCGTAACGTCGCCAGAGGAAGCCCGTGTCTGTCTTAACGCCGGCGCTGACCTCATCGATGCCAAGGACCCGAAGACAGGAGCGCTGGGGGCCCTACCGTCGGCGACCGTTGCGGCGATTGTCTCCGAGTTCAAAACGGACCGCGCACAGCGGACAACGTTGGTGAGCGCAACCATCGGCGATCTGCCCATGGCTCCCGAGGCCATACGCAGAGCCAGCGCTGACATGGCCCTGGCTGGCGTGGATTATGTCAAGATCGGTCTTCGCAGCGACGGGGATCGACGCGCCGCTATCTCCAGTCACGCTGGCTGTGAACTGGGAAATGCGCAACTCGTCGGCGTCCTGTTTGCGGACCAAGACCCAGATTTTGGCCTTATCGACATCATGGCCGACGCTGGATTTGCGGGCGCGATGCTGGATACCTTCGACAAAAAAGCAGGATCGATCCGTCGTATCCTAAATGTTGGAAGACTCTCCGAGTTTATCGTCAGAGCCCAGAAAAACAGCCTGTTCGCGGGGCTCGCAGGGAGCCTTCGGGCCCAGGATGTCGACGCTCTGGCGCCACTTGGGCCCAACATCCTCGGCTTTCGCGGCGCACTGTGTCTCGACAGTGATCGTACATTCGCGATAGATGAACGGGCGGTCGCGGGCTTACGCTCGCGGCTCGATGCGGTTCATGCGGCCGGTTCGCGCGCCGTTGGTTAAGGCGCAAACTCACAGACTTGCTTGGGAAGTACATACATGACGGAAATGTCGATCCTTGCCGGACGGCTGCAGCAGCGTGCAGGAGAAGGACAATATGATCGGATTTTCATCCGGGACCTCATCCTCGACTGCCACGTCGGCGTCTACGAAGAAGAACAGGGCGTCACGCAGAAGGTCGGGTTTTCGATAGAAGCCGCCGTCGCACCGGAGGTCTCAAGCAGACACGATCAGATCGCCGAGGTGCCATCCTATGACAATCTCGTCGAAGCCGTGCATGCGACACTGGCGGAGGGCCATATTAATCTGGTCGAGACGATAGCCGAGCAAATCGCAACGCACATTCTCGAAGACCGGCGCATCGTCTGGGTGCGCATTCGGATCGACAAACTGGAACGCGGGCCCGGCGCTGTCGGCGTTGAGATCGTCCGCCCGCGAGGCACAGAACCTCAACGTGTTTTTTGACGCTCTTCAGCCTGGTCTCGATAACTCATCAAGCGTCATATTGAAGATTGGCGGCAGCATCACTCGGCGCGCCGAAGTTTTGCTGCCCATCTTGAAAGTGGTCGCGCGGGCGCGCCGCCCGCTCGTCGTGGTGCCCGGCGGCGGTGGTTTCGCAGACGCCGTGCGCGAAGCTCAGCCGCGGCTTGGTTTCAGCGACCGCACCGCCCATCGCATGGCGATCCTGGCACTCCATCAGAACGCATTCATGATGGCCGAACACGCGCCAACGCTCAGCAAACTGGAGACCTTAGGCGATATCGAAAGCGCCCTCCATCGGGGGCAAAAGCTCATCTGGCTGCCCTTACGCGAGTGCGAATTGGATGCGGATCTGCCGGCAACGTGGCACGCCACGTCCGATGCGATTGCGGCTCGGCTAGCCTATCGATTGGGCGGACTCCCGCTGGTCTTCCTGAAATCGCGCCCTCCTGCAGGCAACCGCGATCCGGCCAGTCTTGCCGCGGAGGAGTTGATCGACCCGGTCTGCGCCGACATGCTTGAACGGCACGGATTGAGCTTCACCATCATCGAGGCGGACCAAACGACCGTTCTGGCGAACTTCCTTGGCGTGGACGCAGACGTCGACGCCCAACCTCCTGCGTGATAAGTGCCAAGTGATGACAAAACCAGACGTTGAGACACCGAGGTTCGGCTGGGCGCTTACAGGCTCGGGCCACTTCTTCAAAGAAAGCCTGGCGTTCATGCGCCAGCTGCAGCCACTCGACGTGTTCGTGTCGGCAGCGGCCGAGGAAGTGCTCAACATGTACAAGCAGAGCCTGGATGAACTGCCAGCAGGCACTCGTATCTTCAAAGACCGCACGGCAAGCGCGGTCCCCGTCGGGGGCTTCTACTACGGCGTTTATCACACCTTGATCATTGCGCCGGCGACTTCCAATACCGTTGCCAAATGCGTGTGTGGCATCTCGGACAACCTAGCCACCAATGTCTACGCGCAGGCTGGAAAATGCCGGGTGCCGTCGATCGTGTTCGCCTGCGATACGAAACCTGAGGATTTGACGGAGGCGCCAAAAGATATGGTCAAAGTCTTCCCGCGCCGCATCGACCTAGAAAACACCGAAAAACTGAAGAGTTTCGAATACACGACCGTGGTCGAAAGCGTGGGTGAGCTCGAACAGGCGCTAGAAGCGCGGCGCGAATGTCTGAAAAGCTCCTCTTCCTAACCGGCCATCTGGCCGAAAAGCGCCTGAGAAGCACGCTTCTTGAGGCGGGCCTTCGCGAGGGCGAGTGGACGGTGCACAACCTCGGCATCAAGGTCGCTGCGCTGATGACCGAAAAGATCCTGCGTAACCGTTTGGACGCGCCGCTTGCCGCCGACAGGGTTATCCTGCCGGGTCGCGTACGAATGGATCTTGACGCCCTATCCCAGCATTACGGTGTTCCCTTCACGCTCGGCCCGGAGGAGTTGATCGACCTGCCGCAGTTCCTTGGCAGAGGCGCAAAGCCGCCGGACCTCAGTGGCTATGACATCAACATTTTCGCGGAGATCGTCGAAGCTCCAGAGGTCCCACTTGAGGAGGTCTTGGCGCGGGCGCGGGCCTACCGTGCGGCTGGCGCCGACGTCATCGACATCGGCTGCCGGCCGGACGTCGCGTTTCCCCAATTGGAAGAGACGGTGCGGGCACTCAAGTCGGAGGGACTGAAGGTCAGCGTCGACTCCGGTGATGCCGAAGAACTGAGACGCGGAGCCGCCGCGGGCGCGGATTTCGTGCTCAGTCTTGATGAAACGAACCTTGATGCGGTGGCGGGGACTGATTGCATACCGGTTCTGGTGCCCAAACCACATGGCGATCTCGACTCTCTTATCCGAGCCATCGACAAAGCCAATGCGCTTGGCCTCAAGCATCTCGCCGACCCCATCCTCGACCCAATCCACTTTGGCTTCATGGCTTCCTTGGAGCGTTATGCGGAGCTTCGGCGACGCCGACCGGACGTGGAGATCCTGATGGGCACCGGCAATCTGACGGAGCTGACGGAAGCGGATAGCCAAGGCCTTACGGCGCTGTTGTTGGGGATCTGCTCCGAGCTTGAAATCCGCAACGTCTTGATCGTGCAGGTCTCGCCGCATACTCGGCGCACCGTTGAAGAACACGATGCCGCACGGCGGCTGATGTACCGTGCGCGGGAGGATGGTGCACTGCCGAAAGGTTACGGCGGCGGATTGCTGTCATTGCACGAATTGCTGCCGATCTCGCAAACGCCGGAGGAGATCGCGGAGACAGCCAAAGCGATACGCGACGCCAACTTCCGTATTGAAGCCTCCAGCGATGGTGTCCACGTCTACAATCGCTTCGGGCACCATTCCGCCAAAGACCCTTTCGAGCTTTATCCGAAACTCGGGGTGGATGATGACGCTTCCCATGCCTTCTATCTGGGCTATGAACTGGCGAAAGCGGAGATCGCGCAACGGCTCGGCAAGCGCTACACTCAGGATCGGCCGCTGGACTGGGGCGTCGCCGCTGATGCGCCAGATGAAGACAAAATCCACCACGCCCCCGAGGGCGCCACGCTGCGCGCAGCCCGGGAGAAGAAAGAGATGGATCGAAAGGCGGCCAAAGCTGCTAAAACCGGTGCCAACAAGCGCCGCGACGACAAGGCATAAGACAGAACACGACCAACTAGGGAGGTCCCCATGCCGCTGATCGTTGAAACGATTGTCACAACGCGGGCGAAGAGCGGGCAGGTCCACGTCGCACCCCTGGGGCTGATTGAAGCCGGCGACCACTGGATCATCGCGCCGTTCTCGCCATCGACGACACTGGATAATCTGCGTGAGAACCCGTGCGCCGTCGCCAATCATGTTGATGACGTGCGCATCTTCGCGGGCTGTCTGACCGGACGTAAGAACTGGCCGATGAAGCGGGCCGAGAAAGTCGACGGTGCGGTGCTGAAGGCTGCGCTCTCGCATTGGGAGTTGAAGGTGGAACGCCTTGAGGACGACGACGTTCGTCCGCGATTCCACTGTCGGGCGATCTACCGGGCGGGGCACAAGCCGTGGACCGGCTATAACCGGGCGCAGGCCGCGGTTCTGGAAGCCGCCGTGCTGGTGTCGCGGCTGAAGATGCTGCCGCGCGAGAAGGTCGAAAGCGAGCTGGAGTATCTGCAGATCGCGATTTCGAAGACGGCCGGCGAGCGCGAGGAAGAAGCCTGGGGCTGGCTGATGGAAAAGGTCGAGGCGTGGCGGGAGACGGTTTGAGCGGTGCGACGAGCTCAGCGGAGCCGGTCAAAGTAAATATCGCCGCTCACTGTTCGGGCGTCTTCATCTGCGTTGGCAGATTCCATTCGCGCCAGCCGTCGGTGCCGTCGGGGAACCAGAGCACGTGTTCGTGACCCCATTCCAGTGCGCGCTTGGCCGCGTTCCAGCTCATCCAGCAATCGCGGAGGCAGAAGAAGACAAGCGGCTTCTTCTTGTCGCCACCGGTCAGTTTCGTGAGCTGATCCTTGAAGTAGGCGGTAAAGGTCGGGTTGAGCACGCCGTAACCGACGTTCGGCAACCAGTAAGCGCCCTTCATGGTTTCATGCTTGGGTGCACGCCAGACCGTGCTTTTCGGCAAGTTCGGGGGCTTCGGGGCCTGGGGGTAGACGTCGATGAAGATGACATCGTCCTTTTTTGCCAGCAGTTCTGCCTGGTCGGTATCGATCACCTGGGCGCCCTTCAGGGTGGAAGGGACGGGAGCACGGTAGTTCTCGGCGCGGTAATCGGCCGGCTCGGGTACGGTTTCGGCCGCTTCAACTGCTCCGAGAACCGCCAATGCCAGGAAGGCTGTGAGAACGACAACGAGCTTGAGTTGCATACACGGCCCTTTTCTTATTCTGCTCAAAAACTTAGTTCACCGAACAGCGTGCTCCAACGGGCGCCGCCGAGCTGACATGACGAGGACGGGGGAGGCGTGTCATTTGCGGCTGCGACTGATATAATCACCCTTGAACGCGTTGGAAATCGAAGTTCTCGTGATGTTTACGGAGAGATTCTAAATCAGGCGGTTTGAAGCCCCGATCGCGAATGGCCACCACAACTGTTGGATTATTTCCAGACTGGCACCGGGGCGCTAAGCCTGATCGACACGGAAACAAAAACTGATCGCCGCGAGGTCGCAGACGAAAATGACTCAGATTCCCGATTTCACGACCATCGACTTTGCGGACGCTAAGGCGCCGAAAGTGACACCGGACGCTTCGACTTGGACGACACCCGAGGGAATTGACGTCAAGCCGGTCTACGGTGAAGCCGATCTCGAAGGACTCGACTTCCTTGAGACGTATCCGGGCATCGCCCCCTTCCTTCGTGGGCCCTACCCAGCAATGTACGCGGCCCAGCCATGGACGATCCGGCAATATGCCGGCTTTTCGACGGCCGAAGAGTCAAACGCGTTCTACCGGCGCAATATCTCGGCCGGGCAGAAGGGACTTTCGGTGGCGTTCGATCTGGCCACGCACCGCGGCTACGATTCCGATCACCCGCGGGTGAAGGGCGACGTCGGTATGGCCGGCGTGGCCATCGATTCCATCTACGACATGCGCACACTGTTCTCCGGCATCGACCTGTCGCAGATGTCGGTTTCAATGACCATGAACGGTGCGGTGCTGCCGGTGTTGGCATTGTTCATTGTCGCGGGCGAAGAGCAGGGCGTCGGTGCAGACAAGCTGTCGGGGACCATCCAAAACGACATTCTCAAAGAATTCATGGTCCGCAATACGTACATCTATCCACCTGCCCCCTCGATGCGGATCATCTCGGACATCTTCGGTTACACCAGCTCCAACATGCCGAAGTTCAACTCCATTTCGATTTCCGGCTATCACATGCAGGAAGCCGGCGCGACGGCCGATCTCGAGCTTGCCTACACGTTGGCCGACGGTGTCCAGTATGCCCGCGCGGGCGTTGCTGCGGGGCTGCCGATCGACCGGTTCGCGCCACGGCTGTCGTTCTTCTGGGCGATCGGCATGAACTTCTTCATGGAGGTGGCAAAGCTGCGTGCCGCGCGGCTGCTGTGGGCGAAAATGATCAAGGAGGAATTCGCACCCGAGAACCCGCGCTCGCTGTCCCTTCGTACGCACTCACAGACCTCGGGCTGGTCGCTGACCGCGCAGGACGTCTTCAACAATGTCATCCGTACGGCGATCGAGGCGATGGCTGCGACGCAAGGCCATACGCAGTCGCTGCACACCAATGGTCTCGATGAAGCCATCGCGCTGCCGACTGATTTTTCGGCGCGCATCGCGCGAAATACACAGCTGTTCCTGCAGCAGGAAAGCGGCACCTGCCGGATCGCGGACCCATGGGGTGGCAGCGCCTACGTGGAGCGTCTGACGCATGACCTTGCGGCGCGGGCGCTCGTGCATATCGAGGAAGCTGAAAAGCTCGGCGGCATGGCCAAGGCGATCGCCGCGGGTATTCCGAAGATGCGCATCGAGGAGGCGGCCGCGCGCACCCAGGCACGGATTGATTCAGGTCAGCAGACGATCGTCGGGGTCAACAAGTACCGTGTCGAAAACGACGCTGATATTGAACTCCTGAAAGTGGACAACAATGCCGTCCGGACCCAGCAGATCGAAAAGCTGGAACGGCTGCGGGCGGAGCGCAACGAGGCGGACGTCCAAGCCGCTTTGACGGCCCTGACGAATGGCGCCTCGGCGGACGCCAACCTGCTGGAACTGGCGGTCGCGGCGGCGCGCCAGAAAGCGACCGTTGGAGAAATCTCGGATGCAATGGAGAAGGTCTTCACCCGTCACCGCGCTGAAATTCGCGCTATTTCGGGTGTCTACCGAGCGGAGGCGCAGTCTGTGAACCGGAATATCGATCGTGTCCTCAAGATGGTCGAAACTTTTGAGGGCAACGAAGGACGGCGGCCGCGAATACTGATCGCGAAGATGGGACAGGATGGACATGACCGCGGTCAAAAAGTGATTGCGTCCGCGTTCGCGGACCTCGGCTTTGATGTCGATATCGGTGCCCTGTTCGCGACACCGGAAGAGGCAGCGCGGCAGGCTCTCGAAAATGATGTCCACATCGTTGGCGTGTCGTCGCTGGCGGCAGGTCATCTTACCCTGGTGCCGGAACTCAAAACGGCGCTCGAAGCGCAGGGCAGGGGCGACATCATGATTGTTGTCGGCGGCGTGATCCCGCCAGCTGATTATGATGAGCTGTTTGCGTCCGGCGCCAAGGCCGTGTTCGGGCCAGGGACCAACATCCCCGAAGCGGCCGCCGACCTTATCGAAAAACTCAACCAGCAGCTTGGCCATTCGAAGGAAGCAGCGGAGTAGGGCCCACCGTCAAAGCTCGTGATTGGGATCATGCGGCGCGCGCTGACAACTTCGGTCTGTCTATTGATTCTGGCTTGGCTGGGTCTCGTCGCCTCGAGCTGGGGGATCATCGTCTGGCAAACCGCGCCACATGTCGCGGTAGGCCACAGCCGCCCGGCAATCCGCTGCACATACTTCAACGGGACCGGAGTGTTCCAGCGTGGCTATCTGTACTCCCCAGACAACCGGCTCGGATATTCTTCCTGCCCGCTCTGGGCGCCGTCTCCCGTGTAACGGAAAACAAAAACCCCCGGACGCCGATGCATCCGGGGGCCTCCTGCGGCTGTGTTCAATCACCACCAGCCTTTGCAGAGGTAGAACTTCTTTTTCCAGTGGAAGAAACCCGTCTTATGCCACTGCGACTTGTAGAAGCCGCAACCTTGGAAACGATCGCCATAGAAACGGTCGGCGTAGTAGTTGTTGAAGCGGCCGAGGCGAAACCTGCGGAACTTGCGGCCGCGACGACCGCCGACCTCCTGGACGTTGCTGTGCGTGACGACGCCGTTCAGGTTCGTGAGGTTCTTGACGCCGGCGGCTTCAGCCTGAGACATCCCACCAGCCATTGCGGCAAAGGCAATCGCACCGCCCAGAACGGCGGAATACGCAAGTGATTTCATGTTCATCTCTAGTCGTTCTCCAATGTTCGCGAAAATCAACGTGATTCTTTTGCATCCGACGTCCCGCCTTCTGCATCGCGCAACAATGGACGGCTTGGCACCGAGCTTCTGTTCCAAGCGAAACACTTCCAGGACGATATGAAAAAAAAACGCTCCGGGCGCATGCGCCTGGAGCGTTCGAGACATTCGCGGTTCGCGGGAGCTTAGTTGATGCGGTCGTACCAGCGGCCTTCGCCAGAAGTTCCCTCTTTTTCCGGGGTATTCTTCTTGACGTTGGTCACCCAGCCATTCTGGTCGCCCCCCCCCTGCACGCCCGAAGCGGACGCGTAGGATTCCTGCTTGGTGTAACACCCACCAACGCAGTCGATGGCTTTGGTCCCAGCAACGATTCCAGATTTGATCGGTTTCTCGTTGACCGGCCCGCGGGCATCCATGCGTTCCAGATAGACGACGTGCACCTTTTCCTCGTCGCAGTTGGCCTGGCATACGACCACGAAGTGATCGGGACGAGCAGCGGCAAGCGGATGCGGTTTTTCCTCGCGCCGGCGCTTGAATTTCTTTCTTGACCACTCGTTAAAGATATCTGTTTCGCCATCAGGCCGCGAGGCAGCCTTTTCGGGCTGTTTCGAGGCCGGCTTTGCAGCTGTTTCAACCGACGGTCCGGCAGTCGTATTGGCTGAGCCAACATCGCCAGTCTCCGGGCCTCCGACGGATTCGGTTTCGGCTTCTTCGACGGCCGCTTCTATCATCGGATCGGCAGGGACCGGTTCGTTCGCGGCCTCAATCATCGGGTCGACGGGAAAGGGCTCGTCGGCGACCGCCGGGCTCTCCGTTTCGAATTCGGTCATCGGTGTTGATGGCTCGACGATTTCGATCGGAGCGACCGCGCTGCCATCATTGTCGAATTCAAACGGCTCCGCGCGGGCTTGAAATGTGAGCAGAACGATGGAGGAGAGTACGGCGGCACTTATTGCGGCCGGACGGCGAAGACCAACATGGGTCCGCCGGAAATTACATGCTTGGGACATAGCACCCTACGACTCTGAACAAAACTCGGGCTTTCAGAGAAAAGGTTCGCACAAAGCGGTTAACGAACAATTTACTTGTGGTTTTGCCGCGAGCTGAGCGTCCGTAGCGCCATACAATTCTCGCTATCTGCCAGATTAGCGGGTGTGATTGTAGTAAGCCGGAGCCCCCCCTTTGCCCGCGTTGATGATGTGGACGTTCCTGTAGTCCGACGGCACATCGGCAATGGCGACCGGCTCGCGGGCAGCCGCCGGAGCGGTGGGGTTGACCGCTGAATCCCGAAGTTGTGTGGCGATCTCCGTAGGCTTGCGTGTCGGCAACGGCAAATCGACAGGAACAGCGGGAGGCGGCGCGACAGCGGGCGGCGCCGAAATCTCTCGGCCAAAGTACTTCGCTATGCACGGGTCCGTATGGACCATTTCGGAGATTTGTTGCTGTGTCAGCGTGAGAACCCGCCCATCATCGCAGACGAACGTCTCTTCAGCAGCCACGGGTCGCGGCACCGCAAACATCATACAGCCCACCGCAGCGGCCGCGATTGCCAAGCGAATGTGCCTTCCAGAATTTGTCATGTTCTGCCCATGTTCGATGTAGCGGGGTCGCCATCGGCACGACTCATGGTCTGCTTTACGGGACAGAATAAGGCCGGGACTGGCGATTTCCAGGCTCGGCCCTTAGTTTATTGTGCATTAGCAGTGGGATAGCGCCAATAGGCGCCTTTGGCGGTCTCGACGCGCTCCAGCGTCGGCAAGCGGACTTCGGGTGGGCGCACACCTTGACCGATCAACTTTCCGATATCGGTCAGCAGAGCATTGTTTTCTGCATAACCCGAGTGATTGATCCCGACGCTGTCCATGCTGGTCGCGGTGGCATCAATCGTGTCGATGCCCTCTATGACAATAGGGCCGCCCTCCGGGACGTCGCCCGCGCGCGGAACACCGCCGTTGACCTGCCTTGAAACCTGCAGCGCGGTGTCGTTGGCAGCAGCATACAGCGTGATGCCCTCGGCAATGCCCTTGATCGAGCTGACAATGTTCTCGAAGCTGTCACGGTCGACGTCGGGTGCGGCCAGGATCAGCTGCGATATGAGGACGCCTTCCGGCAACGAGCGTTTCAAATCCTGAAGCACGCGCAGGAGTGGCTGATTTCCCATCGAGTGAGCGATAACGCTGAGCTTCTTGGCGCCCGTGTCATCGCGCACCAACTCAAGAAAATCTCGCAGATAGGGCTCCGCCTGGGCCGCACTTTCGCGGTCATAGGTGTAGCCCTGCAAGGTCCCTCCCGAGGGCCAACTGTAAAGGAAGGTGGCGCCGTCGAACTTCAGGTCGTAGGCAATCTGGGCCGTCCGGTAGATGGCGTTGTCAAACTTCGTCTTATAGCCATGCACGAACACCAGCGCATGATCCTTGAAGCGTTCTGAAGCAGCGAGTTTTTCTCGCACCTTTGCCAGAAACTCCTCCTTGGTGAGCACCTTGATGTCTTTCAAAGTGAAGTGCTCCTTGGGGTCCTCGTCCTCCTCGTAAAGGGTGATCTCAAGATATGGGATCTTGATCGCCCAGGGGCGTTCCACCATCGGAACTTCATGCTTCTTTGGAACAGTGACGAGCGCGCGGCCAAGTTCCAGCCTGCGGCCTCGCTTCCAGTCATAGGCAACCCTGGACGCCGTGTCGGTGCGGTACCGGTCCGTACCGAAGAAGATAGGCACGACAGACCAATCGGCCTCCTCGTCGGGTTTCGCCGCCGCAGCGGGGGCCGGCGGCGCAGCGGGGGCCGGCGGACGGCTTTCGAGCGCTACGGAGCTATCTGGCGCGGCGGGCGCGGGTGTCGCGGCTGGGGGCGGTGCGTCAGCGACCGGGGGTTGGGCTGGAAGGCTCTTGGGGTTTTCAAGCGGAGGCGCGGCTGGCGCAAGACCGCGACCTCCAATGGCGCCTCCGGCTCCGCCGCCACCGCCCGTACCGAAGCCAGCCCCGCGCTTTGCCCCAAAATTCTTGGAGAGTGACTTATCGCTCCGTGTCGTCTCGTTGTTTTTTTTGAGGGGCCGCGTCCGCTTATAGGAGCGGCGATTGCTGGCTTGCCCCCCATTCTTTGAGGGCCCCCTTGCTGATGGCTTGTAGCCTGTTGCGGGCTTGCCGTTGGCGGCCGCGGGTGGCTTGACTGCAGCGGCCGGAGGTGCATCGGGCACGGCGGCAATCTCGGCTTCGGGGGCGGCGGCACCGTCAGGGGCGGCGTCGTCTTCGGCAGCCACCATTTCCTCGGTTTCTTCAACAATCGCGGCAGGCGCCTCTTCGCTGGCCATTTCCGCCGCTCGCTCTTCTTCCGGCTTGACGGGGACGCGAGCCTCCTTCTTGGGCTGCGGTTTCCCCTCCAGTTTTTTGTCGATGGGGGCTTCCTCGGAGGCAGACGGCGGCGGCGCCATGGCCTTATCCGTGCCTGAGTCGCCGCAGGCCGCGGCCGCAAGCGCCAGTATGGCGGCAATACCAAGATTCAAAAGTTTCCGCATCACACCACTCCTTGTTGTCCAGGAGGCAATTCCTAGGCGATCTCGTTTAGCTACGGCGCGTCCGGCAGAAACTCGGGGTTCCTGCCTCCGCCGAGGCCTCGGGGCGCACGGCCGTCCGCGAAGGCCATTGTCATGGCTCCGGACCGAATAACGCGCATTTACTGACGGCAAAACACCTCTACGAACCCGGAATACCCTAACAGCTGGAATATGACGAGCAATTGACTCCCTGAATGGCACTTGCGCACTTGTTGCCCACTGCGTTGCGTGGTCAAGACCTTGCGGCGGAGCGCGAACTTGGGGATGCTCGCTGCCACAATAAAGAGAGCAAAGATGTCGGAAATACCAAGCGAAACTCCTCCCGCTCAGTCCGGCGCGCGGCGCGCGGGCCCTCTGCGCGCGGAAGACTTTGTCGAGGGGATCGCCGCGGGCGACAGGGCGCTGTTGGCGCGCGCAATCACGCTTATTGAAAGCACGCGGCCGCAGCATCAGGAGTTAGCACAAAAGATTCTTCAACAACTCATTGATCGAACGGGTAAAGCGGTTCGGCTCGGTATTACCGGCGTGCCCGGCGTCGGCAAGTCAACCACGATCGATCAACTCGGAATGAACCTCGTCGAAGCCGGTCACAAGGTCGCAGTGCTGGCTGTCGATCCGACTTCAAAACGTACCGGCGGTTCGATCCTCGGCGACAAAACGCGAATGGCCCGGCTTGCAGTCCATTCCAACGCCTTCATCAGGCCCTCGCCAACGTCGGGGACACTTGGCGGTGTCACGCGCAAAACGCGGGAGACGATGGCGCTGGTGGAGGCCGCGGGATTTGACGTGATAATCGTTGAAACGGTGGGCGTCGGGCAGTCCGAAGTCGCGGTCGCCGATATGGTCGATTTTTTCCTCGTCCTGCTGCTCCCAGGCGGTGGTGATGATCTGCAGGGCATCAAGAAGGGCATCATTGAAATCGCCGACATGATCGCCATCAATAAAGCCGACGGAGAGAACGTAACGCGGGCGAAGGCCGCCGCAGCGGAGTACCGAAACGCCTTGCACATCCTCGCGCCGCAGTCGGAGACCTGGTCACCTCCCGTAATCACAATGTCCGGTGCGACCAACCAAGGGCTCGACGAACTGTGGTCGAAGGTCGTCCAGCACCGTGATCTAACGCAGGCGTCCGGTGAATTCGATGAGCGGCGGCAACGTCAGGCGGTGGCCTGGATGCGGGATATGCTGGAAGAGCGACTGATGGCTGCGCTCAAAGCCAATCCAGATGTCGCGCGGGAGCTGCCCCGCATCGAAGAGGATGTCAGAGCAGGGCGCCTGCTACCGACATTGGCCGTCGGTCAGGTCATGGCCCTAATGGGAATGTCGTGACTAGACGAAAGCGCATTCTACTGACCGGCTTCGGGCCGTTTCCCGGCGTTGAAGAGAACGCCACCAGCAAGCTCGTGCCGGAAATCGCGGAGAGAGCGCAACGGCTCATTCGCGATGTTGACTTTGCCTTCGAGGTGCTGCCGGTTTCGTGGCGGGACGGTCCGGGCAAAGCGCGGCGGCTCATCGAGCAATTCAACCCAGCGGTGGTGCTGCATTTCGGGGTGTCAGAGGCCGCTTCCGGCTTTGTCATTGAAACGCGAGCAGCAACCGCCTGCAGGACGGCAGCGGATGCCGTTGGTGAACTGCCGCCGCCTGATTTCCTTGGTGGTCATGGAGAAGCGGGCAAAGCTAGTACCATTCCCTACACAGCCGTCGTTTCGCGTCTTCGTAGTTGCGGCCTGCCGGCGGAGCTGTCGGATGACGCAGGCGGCTATCTGTGCAACGCGGTGTTGTTTGACACGCTGTCTCGGGCGCAACCGGGACTGCGAGCGGGATTTATTCATGTGCCCACGACTCTGACATCGAAAAGCCAGCCGATGACAATGGCGGATGCCGTGCGCGGCGGACTGGAAATCATACGCGCTTGCGTTGAGGACGACTTGGACAGTGACAATGCCCAACGAGCCAACTCCTCGACGCGCGCCAAGCCGCCAGAGGGACGCTCATGAGCCGGGTTTCTAGGACAGCTTGAGCTTTGCCAGCGCCTCAGCAAGCGCCGGAGCCGTACGAATGGTTCCGACCTCGATACCACGCCAACTCTTAAGCACATCGCGGTGCATGAGCCCGACAGCTTCCGGTACGACGTGCTCAACGATCGCCATTGCCGTGCCAGCGGACGCGCGGGTGGTGCCATCGTCAATCTTGAGCGCGAAACCGACCTTGAGTTCTGGAAATCCGCCGCAGTAAACGCCCTCCGCGCCGGTCTTCAAAAAGACGCGGCCAGGGAGTTTCGCCATGACGACACTGTCGACGCGGCCAGGACCGGCGACCAGATCGGGCTCACTCCAGCAGGCTTGCATGATGCGCTGGAACGCGGCCGCGCGCTGTGCGTCAATTCCATCGCCGCTGACAAGCTTGGCGAACACCTCGGCCATCGACTGCAGCGGCATCGCCCAGTTGGGAAGCGAACAGCCATCAAGCCCCATGACTTTTGGTCCGAGGTCCAAGTCCGATAACTCGCAGAGAACTTCAAGGACACGCTGCTGCATGGGGTGGTTTGCACGCCAATAGTCCTCGATCGGCAAACCGATGTGGCGTGCCGTCGCCAGCATTCCGGCGTGCTTGCCAGAGCAGTTGTTATGCAACTGCGTTGGCTCTCCGCCCGACCGCCACAGCTCCTTGGCGGCCTTGGCGCCGAGGGGGGCGTGTCGTCCACAGCCCAGATCCGCCTCCGTCAAGCCCACTGCGGCGAGCATCGCTTCGGCAACCTCGGTATGCGCTGTCGTTCCCGTATGTGAGGCACAAGCCAGTGCGATCGCCGCATCACCAAAGCCATAGTGATCAGCCGCCCCAGACTCGATGAGCGGCAGGGCCTGCAATGACTTGATGGCGGAGCGCGGGTAGACTGCGCGCTGCGTATCTCCTAGCGATAACAATACACCAGAGGTCGCGCTAACAACCGCGAGCGCACCCGTATGGAAGCTCTCAAGCAGCGGACCGCGAGTCACCTCGATCAAAGTTGGATTCGTCATGCACCCCTCAGGTCGGGCCCGTGGATCATTATTGCCCGCTTGATCATGCCGCGAGAGGCTTAACAGCAGCGCCCCTTGAATGCCAGTCTGTAACGCGACTTGCTCGATTGTCCTGTGGGCGATGGTCCACGCCGCAGGTGCCGGGGCAATTACGTCGGCACGCGCCGCCGGCGCAATAGGCCCTCTATACTGGCATGCCGATCACCCAGCACACGCCACTTGTCTCGCAGTGAAGCTTCCAGCTCCTGCACCGATTCTTCGCCTGAGAAGAAGCCATCCTCAAATGGATCCTGACCGATCGAAGCGTAAGCGTTGGCAAAGGCGTTTTGCAATTCAACAAATGCCAAATCGAGTTTCACGCGCGCGACCAGGGTATTCATTTCCTCGCGAATGGCGGTTTGCTCGCTGACCCTTCCGGCTTCGAGGGCCGTTCGGATCTGAAGCAGGATGCGATATTGAACGTCGTAGAATTCTTCGGCGACACGGTATCTTCTGCGGGCGTGGATAAGGCGCGCACGGGAGACGTGGACCTGGGTCATAATCGCCATGGTGACAGCCAGAGCGCGCGCGTCGAGAAGATCGTCGCGGGCCTCAACTTCTGCGCGCCTCCTGGCAATCGGGATCACAATAGGCCGGCAGTTCGAACTTGGTCTGCGAAGCCAGATCGGTTTCCTTGCCCATGTCCTTGATCAGGCGCTCGACCCAGCGGATCACGAGTGCATCGGATTCAACAACGGCGACACTGGAGACGGTCTTCACTCGATAGACGTCGCGAAAGTCCGCTTTGAGGATGTAGATCTGCCGGGCGCCGGTCAGCTTGCGAACGTCATTGGCGGCGAAGTAGGAGAGTTCCTCTGTGCTCTTGGCGCTGCGGAACCGCGCTTCCAGGGCGAGAATAAACTCCAAGCCAGTGTTGGCCTTGGCGTTCGAGTTGGCGCTCACTTCGGTAGGCATGCGCGCACTCGCGGCCGAATTCGGCGACCGCGGTGCAGTGGGACCTAGAACTCTTGGAGATTGGGCCTTGGGGGCGGCGGACATTCACTCAGCCTTCCTGACTGTCTTCGGCGCGACGCACGGTCCTGTCGAAACGGGCCGATCCGCTCATTCCGGGCAAAACGTCATTTGGGGAATCGGAGAATCTCGCCTTGATGCGGATGGTTTGCGAAATCGGGTCGACTGCCGCACCAATTCCACTCAATGTTACATTGTAGGTGCGCCTGGTCTCATCGATCCGGAAGCGGAATTCCTCACCGATCTGCAGCCAGGCCAGCCAATCCGACGGCACGATCAGCTCAATCTCCAGGCTCTTGTCGTCAACGATCTTCAAAAGAGGCTCATTCGCCTTGGGAATCTCGTACTCGTTGACGATCTTCTCCACTACGCGACCTGAAAACGGCGCAACGATCTTGCATTGCGACAGCCGCACGGCGAGCGCGTCCGCGCTGGCTCTGGCCTTCTCGAACTTGGCTTGCGAGATCTCCAGTTCATTGAGGCCCACTGCCCTGTGATGGCGCAGTTCGGTGTTGTCCTTGACGCTGAGTTGTGCGGCTCGCTGCTCGGCTCGGGCGGCGTCGAGTTCGGCCTTGTAACGCCGGCAGTCGAATTCCAGCAAAGTGTCGCCAGCGGCGAAGTGCTCGCCATCCGAAAACGGTAATTTGATTATCCGGGCCATCAATTCCGAACCCAGGACGGCTTTCGAACGTGAGATGACGATCCCGCGGGGCGCCTCAAGCGAACCATCGTCAAAGGTGCTGTCAGGCGGCATTCCGTCAGAAGATGCGGGCAGCGAGCCAATAGCCCCAACGAGCAGGACCGACGCGATACAAACCGAGAGCCGCACTGCAGATACTCCGCAACAAGACCACTCTAAAATCGGGACAAATCCAGACGGATCTTTTCCCTTGTGCCCAATAAAGTAGCCCGGCAACGTTGATAACTTCTTGATTTGTTCGAGGAACTTCGAATTTGCCAGAATTCGCCAAGAGAAATTTAAAGTAATCACCGCTCAATACTGGTTACGAAACTCTTTCACTTCATCTCAATTTGAGACAACGGTCGCGGCGGAAACTGCGTGAGGGTCCAGATTGGCGGGCTCCCCGTCCGATCCCGTGTGCGACGAGGCGCAGGGCTGACGCGTCGGATCGATGGCATCCGACCGTGAAAACATATTGTTGGAAGGGTGACGATCGCCGGCGAGGCCGGCGGCAAATTGGCTGGGGCGGGAGGACTCGAACCTCCGAATGGCGGTACCAAAAACCGCTGCCTTACCACTTGGCTACGCCCCAACGGAGGACAGGGGTGATACCCGCGTTTGGCGGACCGTGCAAGCCCTTGGCCGGTTGGAGGTGTAGGAGCAGAACAGTGCTCGAGCCGTGGGCGGAAACCCTCGGCGCGAGGTGCTGCACAGTTGTTGTATCTGCTTACTCAGCGGGTTCGACGACTTGGCCGCCTGCAAGGCGCCGGGGCAGAACAAAGGCGATCAGTATGAAGATGAAGCCCATCGCCAGTCCGATGGCTTCGCCGGGCAGGCCATCAATCAGGGCCGGGT